>JAILEJ010000084.1 GCA_024688095.1 Butyrivibrio sp. | reverse complement strand
ATGGATTTTAGTTCCATTAGCAATTTCAGGAGAATGATTTTTTCAATGGTTCTTCTTTTGCTGGTTGCACTTATTGTACCTATCATAACTCTGGTATTTTTTGCAGATTATTTTTCAAAGAGAGTATTAACTCTTCGAAGTTCGATGCACAAGGTTTCCAATGGAGAATATGATATTCCTCCATCACTTAATGGAGATGATGAAATATCTGAAGCTTTTTCAGATCTTGTTATTACAGCCCATGAGATTGAGGAAAAAAATGCTCAGATGTATGAAGCTGAAATTGATAAAAAGGAACTACTTAGTAAGCAAAGCGAGATGGAACTGAAGATGCTTACAAGTCAGATAAACCCTCACTTTTTGTATAATACGCTCGAGACAATAAGAATGAAAGCTGTTACTGCCGGGGACAGAGAAGTAGCTGGAGCAATAAAAACACTTGGCAAAATGCTTCGATTTGTACTCGATAAAGGAAATGCTGAAGAGGTTACACTTGAAAGTTCAATTGAACATGTAAAAAATTATCTTCTTATTCAGAAAATGCGATTTGGAGATAAGATAAATTATGAGATTGAAATTGATGATTCGATTAATCCAAGACTTGTGACTACACTTCCACTAATTATTCAGCCTGTTGTAGAAAATTCAATTCAGCATGGTCTTAGAGAAAAAGAGGGTAAGGGAATAATAAGACTTGATATTACCAAGATAGTTATGGAAGGTAATAAAAATGCTTTAAAAATTACTGTCACAGATAATGGTGAGGGAATGTCACCGGAAAACCTGGAAAAATTAAAGGAGAGTATTAAAACTCCATCTGATGATGGAAGAAGTATTGGTCTCGCAAATGTTTATAACAGGATAAAGATAAAGCATGGAGAACCATACGGTATGACGATTGACTCTACAGAAGGCGCTGGAACAGTAATAAATATATATGTTCCTGTAGGACCCCTAAATAATTAAACAGATGTTTAAAATTTACCGTATTTTTTGTTAAATAGTTTGGGTATTGAATTTATTAAGAAAAATATAAACTTTTTCTTAACAAGTTCAGTACCTTTTTATTTTGGAGGAAAAAATGGGAAAAGCAAAAATATCTGACAAAATTTATTATGTTTACCGTATCCTTGCGATACTACTATTCGTTCTAATTTTTTTACCGGCAGTAAATCCGGCGAGAATAAGTGGAATGATCAATCGAAGTATTTCACTTTTAACTTCCGGATTTTCATATGGCTCGCTTGTAGATAACTTCGGTAGAGCATTCAGAAAAGAATGGGTTCTCGAAAGCACTATGAGGCTTGATAACATATCAAGTTTATTTGTTTGCCTTGGAATATTTGCATGTGCAGTAGGTGCATGTTTATCAATTGGAAACAATAAGTGCAGACGACTTGGAAATATCTTAAGTACAGCAGGAAGTGTTGTTTCATTTATAGCACTTCAGGGAATTTATGTAGCTTATACACAGATTTCACTTACTGAAAAACCAAGTAAGGTTGATCCAACATTCCCACCTTTTTATTATGGAATGCTTATATTACTGATAATAATGTTAGTTGTTTCAGTATACGAATTGATAATTTCATTTAAAGAGCCTAAGGAAAAGAAATTTTATATGGAAACAAAGTATAGACTTTTCCTTATGATGATGCCATTTATATTACTTACATTTGTATTTAGCTATCTTCCATTATTTGGATGGAGATATGCATTCTTTGATTATAAATCAGGTGATGTTCTTTCGATGGAGAACTTCGTAGGATTTAAATGGTTTACACAGCTTGTGAGAAATGCGGCAACAAGATCTGACATGATAAGAGTTATGAAGAATACACTTGGTATGAGTTTTCTGGGAATCTTTACCAGCTGGATGCCAATGGTATTTGCCATATTCCTTTCAGAAATAAAGAATTCCAGATTTAGAAGATTCGTACAGACATTTACAACAATTCCTAATTTTATAAGCTGGGTATTGGTATTTGCTATAGCATTTTCAATCTTTTCAACAGATGGATTTATCAGTTCACTTATGATGAATCTTGGAATATGGGATCAAGGTAAGAACTTCCTGATGAGCGGTGATTATATATGGATCAAGATGCTACTCTGGGGATTATGGAAAGGCCTTGGATGGAGCGCAATTATCTATATTGCAGGTATTTCCGGTATTGACCAGCAGCTTTATGAAGCAGCTACAGTTGATGGAGCTGGAAGATTCCAGAGAATGTGGCATGTAACTGTTCCAGGACTTATGCCTACATTCTATGTATTACTGCTTATGTCTATTGCAGGAATCCTTTCAAATGGTATGGATCAGTACCTTGTATTTGAAAATTCAACAAATACGACTGATATTATGGTGCTTGATCTGTATGTTTACAAAATGGGTATCGTAAATGGAGCAATTCCATTCTCAACAGCAGTAGGTATGCTTAAGTCAGTTGTATCAGTAGTATTACTGTTTACAGCCAATCATGTATCTAAGCTTGTAAGAGGCGAAACTATTGTTTAATCGAAACATTTATAAAAGATAAGGAGAAATCAGACATGGCAAAAACAGCACAGGAAAAAGCTGATGAAAAAGCTGAAAAGCTCTATTATAAAACTCATAAAAAGCCAGGCAAAAAAACTGCCGGAGATATAATTTTTGAAATAATCAATTATTTAGTATTTGCATTATTTACTTTTATATGTATATTCCCATTCTATTATCTGTTTATAAATACTATTTCAGATAATGAACTGGTAAGAAAAGGTCTTATAAATTTTATTCCAAGAGGAATACAGTTTGGAAACTATGTAAGACTTCTTGCTGTTAATGATCTGTTCTCAGCTATATCAGTTACAGTTGCAAGAACAATTATAGGAACAGCACTTATGGTAGCCGCGTCAGCATTCGTAGGATATCTTGTAACCCAGAGAGAAATGTGGGGAAGAAGTATCTGGTACAGATTTATAGTAGTAACAATGTACTTTAATGCAGGTATTATTCCATGGTATTTAAATATGTCAATGCTTGGTCTTACAAACAGCTTTGCAGCATATATTGTTCCTGGAATTGTTGCACCATATAATATCATTCTTGTTAAAACATACATTGAATCTTCAATTCCAGCAGAACTTGAAGAAAGTGCACAGCTTGATGGTGCATCAAAGATGAAAATTTTTACATCTATTATATGGCCATTATCAAAGCCTATACTTGCAACAATCGCAGTATTTGGTGCTGTAGGACAGTGGAATTCTTTCCAGGATTCACTTATCCTTATGCAGTCAGCTCCAAAGCTTTATACATTACAGCATAGATTGTACATTTATCTTAATACTACATCTAATCTGTCAGCTCTTATGTCATCAGGTAGTACATCAGGTATAAGCCAGACAGTATTGGAGTCAGCATTAAACGGAAAAGTTATTAAATATACAATTTCCATGGTAACAATTATTCCTATTTTGTGCGTATATCCATTTATGCAGAGATATTTTGAGAAGGGTATCATGATGGGCGCAGTAAAAGGTTAAAACTGGTAGTACCATTGCCAGCAGAATCTGCTGGCAATGAATAAACTATACACAAATCACAGGAGGGTGAAAAAGAATGAAGTTTAAAAAATTACTTGCTTTATTAACAGCTGCTTCAATGGTTGCATCAGTAACCGCATGCGGAGGCAGCCAGACAACTTCTGAAACATCTGACACTACAGAAGAAGCAGAGACAGATGCAGAGGATACAGCAGAAGAAGCTGAAGAAGCAGAGGAGACTGAAGATGCTGCAGAAGATGTTGCAGAGGAAACAGAAGACGCTGCTGAAGATGCTGAAGAAAGTGGAGAGCTTGAGGGAGATTTATCAGATGTAATTCCTGAAGAGACAGTTACACTTGATGTATATGATCAGCTCGCTAACTATTCAGGTGAACAGATCGGCTGGTTTGCAAAAGTTATGCTTGATAAGTTTAATGTTAAGCTGAACATCATTCCAGAATCAGATGGTGTATATGATACTCGTATGGAATCTGGTAACCTTGGTGACCTGGTTATCTGGGGTGCTGACGGTGATGATTATGTTCAGGCTGTAGATAAGGGAATGCTCTTTGATTGGGAAGAAGATGATATTCTTGCAGATTATGGCCCATATATTGCAGCAAACATGAGCGAAGCTCTTGAAAAGAACCGTGGAATTAATGCTGATGGAAAGATTTATGGTTTTGGTCATGACGTTGCATATTCTGCAGAAGATACTCAGTCAGTTATGTATGAATGGGATCTTAGATATGATTTATATCAGGAAATTGGTGCACCTGAAATTACAGACTTTGATTCACTTGTAGACGTACTTGCTCAGATGCAGGAAGCATGTCCAACAGATGATAATGGAAATAAGACATATGGTGTATCACTGTTTAATGATTGGGATGGTGATATGGTTATGTTCGTAAAGGCTACAGCATCAGCTTATTATGGATATGATGAGTTTGGTATTGGTCTTTATGATCCAAATACAGGCGAATATCACCCGGCACTTGAGGAAAATGGCCCATACCTCACAGCTTTGAAGTTCTATAACAACCTTTATCAGAAAGGTCTTCTTGATCCTGACTCACAGACACAGGGTTATGATGGAATGGCTGAGGATTACCAGAATGGTACAGCATTCTTAAACGTATTCAATTTCATGGGATCAGCTCTTTATAACACAGAAGCTCATATTTCTGAAGGTAAGATGATGTATCCTGTAAAACCATCAGAAGCTAAGCCTATCGTTTATGGTCAGAACATTTATGGTTCAAACAGAATCTGGTCAATCGGTGCAAACACAGAATATCCTGAACTTTGCATGGCAATTATTAACTGGCTTTCAACTCCAGAGGGAAGACTTACAGCTGAATATGGTCCACAGGGCGTTTGCTGGGATTACAACGAAGAAGGTGGCACATATCTTACAGATCTTGGTCTCTCATGTAAGACAGATTCAACAACATCACTTACAGGTGATTACAGCGGAACATTTGATGATGGTTCATTCAAGATGAACAATACAACATGGGCACTTGATTCTCTTAACCCTGAATCAGCACTCGGCGAAACATATAACTACAAGAACTGGGAAAGCTATCAGGCAGCAGCAGCATCTGATATCGAGCAGTCTTGGATGGACTGGGCCGGAGCAGCAAATCCTGATGAATATATCAAGGCTACAGATTATGTTCTTTCACCTGGTACAACATATTCAGCAGGTACACATTCTGATGAACTTCAGGTTGTTTGGGATCAGGTTATTACATGTGTAAAGGATTACTCATGGAAGGCAATTTATGCTGAATCTGATGAAGATTATGATGCAATCGTAGCTGAGATGATCCAGCAGGCTACAGATTATGGTTATGATCAGTGCGTAGAGTTCCAGGAGAATGAAGCAACTCTTCGTGCAGAAGCAGAAAAAGAGGCACTTGCAGCTAACTAATAACATAATTGCAAAATACGTAGTAAAAAAAGTTTTATAAAAAGTGGACATAATGGAGAATTTCTCTATTATGTCCACAAAAATAAAGTAAAATATAAGAGCAGGATGCAAGAATGTGTGAGGTTTAAATATGAAGAAAACTATTTTTTCTACCGTAATACTGACATCAGCTCTTATTTTTTTGTCAGGTTGTGGCAATAATAAATACAGCAAAGAATTAACAATAGATGTTTTTGACAGTGAAGCAAACAGTCAGGGAATACAATCCGGATGGTTTGCTGAATGTATAAAAGACAGATTTAATATGAAGCTTAATATAATCTCCATAAATAATAATTATAATGGAGCAGTGCTTCAGGATGTAAGAGCAGCATCAGGATACCTTGGAGATATTATCATGGTATCAGCGCAGAATAATGCTCTTAAAGATTTGGTGGATTCGGGATTACTTTTAGATATGACACCTTATATTAAGGATAAGGACATAATGAAGTATTCCTATGCGATAAATAAATTAAACGAAGGTCTTGATGGGATATACGCAATTCCTTCAAATATTTCTACCTTAGCAGTAGATACACCTACAGATATAATTGATTCGACTTATGCTCCCTATATTAGATGGGATATTTATAAAAAGATAGGAAGTCCTGAAATAGGAACACTAGAGGATCTTCTTACAGTATTAAACGATATGCAGAATGCAAATCCGATGAGTGATTCGGGACAGAAGGTATATGCATTTTCAATCTTTGATGATTGGGACAATAATATGATGACATGGGCAAAACAGCCATGTTGTTTTTATGGATATGATGAGCATGGTTTTGTACTTGCAAAGGCTGATGGAAGTGATTATCAGTCTATTATAGATGACAATTCTCTGTATTACAGATCGTTAAAATTCTTTTTTGAAGCTAATCAGATGGGACTTGTAGATCCGGATTCAAGAACACAGTCATATAGTGATGTTTTTACAAAATATCAGGATGGTGCAGTGTTATTTAGTCCATGGAGATTTCTTGGAAGATCAGCATATAACACAGATGAGCATATGGAAGCCGGCAAAGGATTCATGATGGCAGACATTGAGGACATGCTGATATATGAGCATGGTTGTTCACAGGAAGGTGTGTATGACGAAGTAATATGTGTTGGATCGGAAGTTGAAGATCCGGAAAGAATGGTAGATTTTATTGATTATCTGTATTCAGATGATGGTATATATGAAAATCAGGCAGCGGAAAATGGCGGAAGCGCAGGGATTGAAGGGGTGACCTGGGAAATGGCCTTTGGAGAGCCAAAGCTTACTGATTATGGTATAGATGTTTTTTATAATCAGAGTAGTGAAGTAATTCCGGGAGATGAAAATGGTAATTCTTACAGAGACGGAATATCAATGCTTAACTATACAGCAGTAAGTCTTACTGAAATTGCAGAAAATGGATTTCCATATACTTATGAGTTATGGGATAGCGAACTTAACCGTACAGCTACTACTTTGCAGAAGGAGTGGAGTGAAGAAATGGATGCAGATAATGCACTTGATTACCTGCAAAAGAACAATAAGATTATAGTTTCTCCGGGCTGTGAATATAATGAAAATGAAGAGACTGCAGAAATAAAAGAAATCAGAGAAGCAGTTAAAAGAATTATTATTAAAAATTCCTGGAATATGGTATTTGCAAAGGATGAAGAAGAATTTGAATCACTATGGCATGATATGAAAAATAAATGTGAAGGACTTGGATATGCTGATGTATATGAATTTGATCTTGAAAATGCAAAGGCAGAAGGCGACAAGAAAAAAGAAATTCTAGGTCAATAAATTTAAAAATCCTTATTATAAAACATGATGTAAACAGAAACGGAAAGAGCGATTTATGACTAATGAAAAAATAAGCGTATTAATTGCTGATGATGAGGCAAATATAAGAGCTGGTCTTAAATGCATAATGGATTGGGAAGAGCTTGGGTACAGAGTAGAATATGAGGCTTCAAATGGCGAAGAGGCCTTGGATATTATAAATAAATTTTCTCCTGAAGTAGTAGTTATGGATCTTAATATGCCTAAAATACATGGAATAGATGTTATAAAGAAGGCACGAGAAGCAGGGTATGAAGGACGATTTATTATACTTAGTGGTTATTCAGATTTTAAATATGCCCAATCAGCTATAAGATATGGAGTT
>JAILEJ010000054.1 GCA_024688095.1 Butyrivibrio sp. | reverse complement strand
TGAAATGGCAAGAACCTTATTCAAGGAATTTGCTGAAAAGGAAGTAAAGCCTCATGCAATCGAAGTTGATGAGACTGAAGTATTCCCAAGAGAAACTGTAGAAAAGATGCAGAAATATGGATTCATGGGAATTACTGTTCCTAGAGAATATGGCGGACAGGGATGTGATCCACTTACATATGTAATGTGCGTAGAAGAGCTTTCAAAGGTATGCGGTACTACAGGTGTTATCGTATCAGCACACAGCTCACTTTGCGTAGATCCTATTATGTTCTTTGGTAATGAAGAGCAGAAGCAGAAATATCTTGTACCACTTGCAAAGGGCGAAAAGCTTGGTGCTTTTGGTCTTACAGAGCCAGGTGCAGGTACAGATGCTCAGGGTATCCAGACAAGAGCCGTACTTGATGGCGATGAGTATGTTCTTAATGGATCAAAATGCTTTATCACAAATGGTAAAGAAGCAGATGTATATATCATCATTGCTTATACAGATATTAAGGAAGATGCTAAGGGAAGAAAGAAGAAAGTATTCTCAGCATTTATCGTTGAAAAGGGAACTCCTGGATTCACATTTGGTACAAAGGAAAACAAGATGGGTATCCGTGGTTCATCAACATATGAGCTTATTTTCCAGGATTGCAGAATTCCAAAGGAAAACCTTCTTGGACAGGAAGGAAAGGGATTCAGATATGCAATGCATACACTTGATGGCGGACGTATCGGTATCGCTGCTCAGGCTCTTGGTATTGCAGAAGGTGCTCTTGACAGAGCAATTGAGTATGTAAAGGAAAGAAAGCAGTTTGGTAGAAGCCTTGCAGCATTCCAGAATACTCAGTTCCAGCTTGCTAACATGGCTACTCAGGTTGAGGCAGCTAAGCTTCTTGTTTACAAGGCAGCTCAGGCTAAGGCTACTCAGAAGGAATATGGTTTTGAGGCAGCTCAGGCTAAGCTTATGGCAGCAGAAGTTGCTATGGAAGTAACAACAAAGGCTGTTCAGCTTCTTGGTGGTTATGGTTATATCAGAGAGTATGAAGTAGAGCGTATGATGCGTGATGCTAAGATCACAGAGATTTACGAAGGAACATCAGAAGTTCAGCGTATGGTTATCTCTGGCGCGCTTCTTAAGTAATTGACAATAATATAAACACTATGCACTCGAAGTGGTGCAGGAATGAGGTGAATAAATGAAGAACGTAGTAGTATGCGTTAAGCAGGTTCCTGATACAAAGGGTGGAGTTAAGTTTAAACCCGATGGAACACTGGATAGAGCAGCAATGCTTGCTATCATGAACCCAGATGATAAGGCTGGTCTTGAGGCAGCACTTAGACTTAAAGATGAGTATGGAGTAAAGGTTACAGTTGTAACTATGGGTCTTCCTAAGGCTGATGCAGTCCTTCGTGAAGCTCTTGCAATGGGTGCTGATGAAGGTATCCTTGTAACAGATAGAGTACTTGGTGGAGCTGATACATGGGCTACATCAACAACACTTGCTGGTGCACTTAGAAATCTTGACTATGATCTTATTATCACAGGTCGTCAGGCTATCGATGGTGATACAGCACAGGTTGGTCCTCAGATTTCTGAGCACCTTGGAATCCCTGTAATTTCTTACGCAGAAGAAATCAAGATTGATGGTGACTGTGTAGAAGTTAAGCGTCAGTTTGAAGATAGATATCATATTGTTAAAGCAAAGATGCCATGTCTTGTAACAGCTCTTTCAGAGTTAAATGACCCAAGATATATGACACCAGGCGGAATCTTTGGAGCATTCGAGAAGAAGGAAGATGGTTCAGACAAAGTTACAGTTTGGGGCAGAAATGACCTTAAGGATGTAGATGATTCTAATATCGGTCTTAAGGGATCACCAACAGTTATCGCTAAGGCTTCTGATAAAGTTGCTAAGGGTAAGGGAGAGACAAAGCAATTTGATACTCCTGATGAATCAGTTGATTACATTCTCGGAAAGCTTAAAGAGAAACACGTTATCTAAACTTATTGTATTAGAGAAAAGGAGAAACAAATGTCTTTAGAAGAATATAAGGGTGTATATATCTTTGCTCAGCAGGTAGACAATGAACTTAGTAACATTGCATTGGAGCTTCTGGGTAAAGCAAAAGATTTGGCACAGAGCCTTGAAGAAAAGAAAGTAACAGCCGTTCTCGTAGGTAGTGATGTTAAAGGTCTTGTAGACCAGCTTGCTGAGTATGGTGCTGACAGAGTTATCGTAGTAGATGATCCTGAACTTAAAGATTATAGAACAGAGCCATATGCACATGCTCTTTCATCAGTAGTAAATGAATATAAGCCAGAGATCCTTCTTGTAGGAGCTACAGCTATCGGACGTGACCTTGGTCCTCGTGTATCAGCAAGACTTCACACAGGTCTTACAGCTGACTGTACACAGCTTGAGATTGGTGACTTCCCACTTGTAGCACTTCCAGGTAAGGAACAGAAGCACAATCAGCTTCTCATGACTCGTCCTGCATTTGGTGGTAACACAATAGCTACAATCGCTTGTCCTGATTACCGTCCACAGATGGCTACAGTTCGTCCTGGTGTTATGCAGAAGATTACTCCTGTAAAGGGTGCAAAGGCTGAAGTTATCGAATTCAATCCTGGATTCGCTAAGAACGATTGCTATACAGAAATCGTTAAGATTGTTAAGGAAGTTTCAGATGTAGCTGACATTCAGGATGCTAAGATCCTTGTATCTGGTGGTCGTGGTGTTGGAAGTCCTGAGAACTTCAAGATTCTTGATGATCTTGCAGAAGTACTTCACGGAACAGTTTCATGCTCACGTGCAGTAGTAGATGCTGGCTGGAAGCCAAAGGATCTTCAGGTTGGTCAGACAGGTAAGACTGTTCGTCCACAGCTTTACTTCGCAATTGGTATTTCTGGAGCAATCCAGCACGTTGCAGGTATGGAAGAATCAGATATCATCATTGCTATCAATAAGGATGCTAATGCACCTATCTTTGATGTAGCTGATTATGGTGTAGTTGGAGATCTTAATAAGATCGTTCCTGAACTTACAAAGAAGATTGCTGAAGCTCTCGCTGAGAAGAAGTAATTTTAAAAATATTGTTGCTTAATATAGTCGGGTTAATTAATCTGAGAATTTTTAAGCTGAAGTTTTAAGAGCCCTACACAGGTGTATAACTTGTGTAGGACTTTTTTATTTAATTGGAGAGGAGTTTATTGCTTGCGTAAACCCCTCGTGCGCTGGAATTTCGAAAGCGAAATTCTTTTTTGTATTATGCGAAATTCTTTCTTATGTGAAATAAGTCTTAAAAGCATATAAAACAATAAAAAATAATGTTATATGATGCTAACAAGCCGCATAAAAAATGATATACTAGATAAAAATGGTGTAAAACTATATTGTAAACATGACAATAAGAGATAATTTGAATTTAATGAATTATTACGTAAAAAGACTATTCGTATTATTTGAAATTATTTATAAAATGCACAGGAAAGGGATTATTTTGCATGGAGAACAGATTGCCTAAGAGAAATGAGGTTAAGCCAGAACTTACATGGCGCCTGGAAGATATATACGAGAATAAAGAAGAATGGGAAAAGGATATACAAAAAGCTGCAGGACTTGCAAGTAAAATAAAGGAAAATGAAGGAAAAATTGCAGAATCTGGAGAAACATTATATAAAGTACTTGAGTTATATGAGAACTGTATGTTGACACTTTCAAGATATGTTAATTATGCAAGTATGAGGCATGATCAGGATACTGCAGATGTTGAAGGACAGGAACTTGATCTGAAGGCATCCGGAGAATCAAACAAGATATATGAGAAATTATCATTTATTGATCCTGAGATACTTGAAAAGGAACCGGAATATATAGACACATTATTTAAACAGGAACCAAAACTTGAAAAATATAGAGTGGTTATAAAGGAAATACAGAGAGCCAGAGAACATTCGTTATCTAAAGAAATGGAGGCGCTTCTTGCATCATCAGGAGAAATGGCAGATACAGCTGGAAATGCTTTTTCAATGCTTATTAATGCAGACCTTAAATTTCCATCAATTAAGGACGTTGAAGGAAATGTTATAACGCTTTCTAATGGCAGATTTGTACCTTTGCAGATGTCTACTGACAGAGAGCTCAGAAAAGAAGCTTTTGAGAAATTCTATGAAAGATATAAAGAATATGGAAATACATGGGCTGCTTTGTATGATGGACAGGTAAAACAGCAGATTTTTTATGCCAAGGCCCGAAAATATAATTCTACATTTGAAGCAGCTGTAGATTCAAACAATATAGCACCTTTTGTGTGTGATAATCTGATTGAAAGTGTACATAATGGACTTGATAAGATGCACAGATATGTATCTCTTAGAAAGAAGCTTCTTGGTGTAGATGAACTTCATATGTATGACGTATATGCACCAATGATCAGTAACTATGATGCAAAGGTAACCTATGAAGAAGCTAAAGAGATTTCATTAAAGGCACTTGCACCTCTTGGTGAAGAATATGTAAAAATAGTCAAAGAAAGTTATGACAATAGATGGATAGATGTTATTGAGAATGAAGGAAAGCGCGGTGGTGCATATTCTTCAGGCGTATATGGAGTTCATCCGTATATGCTCTTGAATTACAATAATACTCTTGATGATGTATTTACACTTGTTCATGAGATGGGACATTCAATGCATACCTGGTATTCAGAGCATGCACAGCATTATCTCGATTCAAACTATAAGATATTTGTTGCAGAAGTTGCCTCAACAACAAATGAAATATTACTGCTTGAATATCTTCTTAAAAATTCAAAATCAAAAGAAGAGAAAGCTTATCTTATAAATCATTACCTTGAGAGCTTTAAGAGCACTTTGTACAGACAGACAATGTTTGAAGAGTTTGAGAGAAAAACTAACAAAATGGCTGAGGAAGGTATGCCTCTAACTTTTGATAGTTTATCAAAAACGTATTATGATTTAAATAAACAGTATTTTGGAAATGATATGGTTTCTGATGAGCTTATAGCTTATGAATGGTGCAGAATACCACATTTCTATTACAATTTCTATGTATATCAGTATGCTACGAGTTTTTCTGCGGCTGTTGCTATAGCACATAGAATTCTTGAAGAGGGCAAACCTGTTGTTGATAAATATTTTGAATTCCTAAAGAGTGGATGTACACAAGATCCTGTAAGCCTTTTAAAGATAGCTGGTGTAGATTTATCTACTAGAGAACCGATTGATGAAGCACTTGAAGTATTTGGCAAAGCTATAACAGATATGGAAACTTTAATGTTACACGAATAAGACAGAGGTGGAGCAATGGATAATAGCAAAAGAGTTCTATTAATAGGTGATAAAAAGAGTTTTATGGTCACAGCTATTGCTAATGGATTAAAGGATGAGAATTTTAATGTTATTCAGACAAGTCCTGATATTACAGAAATTAGTCGACTGGATGAGGATAATCTTCCTTTTATATGGGTTATGTATCTAGATAGTTCTGTAGGAGATATGTCTGAACAGCTTATCTATATCAAGGATTCAATTGTAGAAAAGAGAATTTTCTTTTTTATGATAGGTAATCCTGATGAACTTGATACGGCGGGTGAATATATTCCAAAGGAAATTATAAAGAATACTTTTGTACGACCGCTTAATGTGTCATCTCTCGCTGCTGAGCTTGAAAATGCTGTTTCCGAAGGTGAAAAGCAGGCAGAACGTAAAAAAATACTTATCATAGATGACAATCCTACAACGCTCCACTTATTAGAATCACAATTAGAGAAAAAATATCGTGTATTTATTGCGTCATCTGGAATGAATGGCATTTCATTTTTGTTAAAACAACCCGTTGATTTAATTCTTCTGGATTATGAAATGCCTGTTGCAGATGGACCGCAGATTTTAAAAATGCTCAGACAGGATATTAAATTATCATCCATTCCTGTCATGTTCCTTACAGGAAAAAGTGATAAAGAAAGTGTAATAAAAGCAGTTTCTCTTAAACCTGTTAACTATCTGCTAAAAACACTTCCTCCAAATGAACTTATCAGGCAGATAGATGATTTTTTTGCAAATAGTAAGTGAGGAATTAGTATGGGTGATGTGTCTAACAAAAACAATAAATTTGAAGACAGATTAACTTTTGAGGAACCTGAATTATGTGAATGTGAGCTTACAGATGAGAAAGTAAGTCAAATGTCAGGTGAAGAAAAAACAGCGTATATAACGGAGAATTTAAGAAAACTTCGAATTATATTTGAATCTGATCCGAAGCGAATTAATTATGCTAATGAAATAATAAAACTTGCAAGAAGCATGAATAATATAGAATATGAAGGTGTTGGATATTTTCATATGGCTATTTTTTTTAATGCGTCTCACAAGTATTATTATAGATTTAGAGAGACTATGCAGCAGTCGATAGAACTTCTGAAAAACACTAAAATGTATCCTGCCCTTTCATCCGGCTATACTCTTCTTGGTGTGGATGCAAATAACTATGGGCAATTTAATCTCAATATGGACTATTTCTTACTGGCAAGACATTATGCTAATCTTCAAAATGATCCCTATATTATAGCACTTGTACATTATTATTTTTCGGGCTTTTATATTATGGTAAATGATATAGATACGGCTCTGGAATATGGACTAAAATCAGTTGAATATTATGAAAAAAATGAAGATAGAAATTCCGATAATGACTATTTTGGAAGCGATGGAATGGATATGGCATATTGTATGTTGGGACAGTGCTATATCTTTATGGGAAGATTTGATAAGGCGATTGAATGCTACAACAAAAGTATAGAAAGAGAAAAGAAATATGAGCCTCGTTATGATTGCCCAAATACTGCATTGATATATGCTTTTCATGTAATGGCACTCCATGTTTCTTTTAAAATAGAGGAACGTGATAAAGCTGTAAATGAATTTATTGATATTATAAAGATGCATAATCCTTCACCACCATTTTTTATGCATATAGTAAATCTGACTTTCTTTCTTCTCAAAATAGGGGCTTATTCCCAGGCGGCACAGATAAATGAAATAATGATCAAATCTGAAATTGCAAAGGATAATCCAAATTTTGGTGTATATATTTCAAATATACAAATTATAATAGCAAAAAAGAATAATGATGATGAAGCTACCTTCAAGGCAATGCAAAAATATTTTGATTATCAGAGCAAAAATAATGCACTTGTACTTGAGAATCTTAGAAGAGCAGCTGAGCTTAGGATAGATATGGATGATATCCAGGAGCAAAAAAATGAGCTAAAAATTGCCAGAGCTGCTAATGAAGCAAAGAGTAATTTCTTGTCTAATGTCTCTCATGAAATAAGAACACCACTAAATGCAATTCTTGGAATGGATGAGATTATCATGCGGGAAACGGATGATGACGCGATATATAATTATGCAAATGATATAAAGAGTGCAGGCAATACCTTGCTTGGACTTATAAATGATATTCTGGATTCGTCCAAACTTGATGCTGGAAAGATCAATATTATTACAGTTGAATATGATATAAGCTCGGCTATTAATGACCTTGTCAATATGATATCTCAAAGGGCCCAAAATAAGGGACTAGAGTTAAAGGTTGAAGTAGATGAATCTATTCCGATACTGCTATATGGTGATGAAATAAGAGTTAAACAATGCGTACTTAATATATTAACGAATGCAGTTAAATATACAGAAAAAGGTTCTGTAACACTACGTGTTAGTTCAAGAAAAGCCAAACCAGATGAAATTGAAAAGGTCTCAGAAATAACTTATACAAATGCTGATGGGGAAGTTTTGACATTAAAAGAGGACAGATGGTGCCTTAAGGGATATGAGCCTATCATGCTAAAATTCAGCATAATAGATACGGGAATTGGAATTAAGGAACAGGACTTAAATAAACTTACCATACCATTTGAAAGAATAGAAGAAGAAAGAAACAGAAATATAGAAGGAACCGGGCTTGGCATGAGTATAGTTCGAAGACTTCTTGATATGATGGGCTCTACTCTCAATGTGGAAAGTGTATATGGAGAAGGATCAACATTTTCATTTGAAGTTATTCAGGGAGTACGATCAGGAGAAAAACTTGGAAATTATACTGAAAGATATAAGAAAAATCTGGGAAAGAGAAATACATATAAAATTAAATTCACTGCTCCGGATGCAAGGATGCTTATAGTTGATGATACACCGGCAAACCTTACTGTTGCCAAAGGACTCTTAAAACCTGTTTTGGCGAAGATTGATACGGCAGAAAGCGGAAGAGAAGCACTGGAAATGGTTAAAACAAATAAATATGATATTTTGTTTATTGACCATAGAATGCCTGAAATGGATGGTGTTGAAACGCTGCATGCATTTGAAGAGCAAAGCGAAAATCTTTCCAAGGGAGCACCTTGCATTGTATTAACTGCAAATGCTATTTCAGGAGCAAGGGAAATGTTTCTGAGTGAAGGTTTTGATGATTATATTACTAAACCGATAGACTCGGTTAAGCTTATAAATTTGGTAAGGAATTATCTTCCTGAGGAATTAAAACATGAATTAGAACAAAATTTGGATGAAGAATCTGTCAATGACAAAAATAACAGCGCAAATAGAAAAAGGACTGATAGGAATTTAAATGATGACATTACAGCCGATTTAAGTGATGTTCATAAGATTGAGCTACTTTCCTCTATACCTGATATGGATGTTAATTCGGCATTATTAAGCTGTGGAAACGATTTGGAAATTCTTCTTTCGACTATAGGTGATTTTGTAAATTCTGCAAAGATACAACCGGTAAAGATAGAAGAATATCAAAAGAATGGAGAGATAAAAAATTATACGATTCAGGTTCATGGGCTTAAGTCTGCAGCAAGATTTGTGGGTGCAATATCTCTTTCTGAAAAAGCGGCCTTTCTGGAAAAATGCGGTGATGAAGAAAATATAGACCTGATAAATAAAGAGACTCAGGGACTGCTGGATGATTTTAGAAAAATGGCAGATAACATGAAAAAAGTTCTTGATGAATTAGACAATGAAGAAAGAGAAAAAGATACATCTTTTAACGAAGATAACTTAAAGCCTATTGTTGATGAAGCGACTCTGCAGGGAATTTATGAAGGAGTAAAAGAGTTTGTTTCAGCATATGATTTTAAATCTGCAGAAGGCATCATTAATATGTTAAAAGACTTTTCATTAAAGGATGAGGATAAGGAAAAAATTGAAAAGATGAAGGAGATGATAAGAAACGTTGACCATGATGGCCTTCTTGATTATATGAAATAACCTGAAGTAAAATGTATCAAGAAAAGTATAAAGAAAAATATCAGGAAAAACTAAAGAGAAATACTAAATATAGCTGGAAGAAATAGTATATAAAATATAAATAAAAGAACTTATTGTTAATACTCACAGTAAATGCAATGTTTATAGAACAAAGCATTAACCAAATGATTATTTACAATAAGTTCTTTTTTATAAAATACTTATATGTTTTAAACTTCGTTGTAGCTCTTTGGCATGTAAATTGTTGTAGAATCAAGAATTTCTATAAGAAATCCCTTTTCTCTTAAAGTATTTTCTATCTCATCAAGTACTTCAGGGTTTTTTGCTGCAATAGTATGGTAATGATATCCCTGTGTAATATTTTTCAGAGGAGTTGAAACACCACTTCTAAGATCATCCATGAACCTTTGAACATCACGCTTAGAACTTATGTTAAGAGGAGCACTTATTGTTCCGTATACCTTATGTTCTACAAATACGTCAAGAATTGTACCCCCAAGGTCTACAATAGAGGTGAGTTCATCTTCGGTTTCATCATCTGTATGATTTACCTTGAAAACCCGTTTTGAAAGAGAGGCATTCATTAGCATATAACCGGCATTTGTAGATATAAGATCCGGTCTGGTAGTCCTTAGTAGAGCGATATCTGTGACGATAACCTGTCTGCTTACTCCCAAAAGCTTTGACAGACCATTTCCGGAAACCGGTTCTTTGGAAGAACTTAATATTTCTAATATTCTGTTTCTGCGTTCTTCACCGGACATTCGCATATGTAAAAATCCTTTCGTTATTTGTTATATCTAATTTAAATATATGTTAGCAAAAAAATCTTTTGTTTACAATGAAGCTTAAGCATGGAATCCAAAATTATCATTATAGTTTTCAACCGGATGTAAGTTCTTCATTGAAAGATCAAGAATAGGAGCAGAATGAGTAAGTGCTCCGCTTGAAATATAATCAACACCAAGATCTACAAGTTTATCAATTTTTTCCTTGGTTACATTTCCTGAAACCTCTGTTTCGGCACGGCCATTAATGATTGAAAGAGCTTCCTTCATAACATCATGCTCCATGTTATCAAGCATTATGATATCTGCACCTGCTTCTACAGCTTCTTTTACCATATCGAGAGTTTCAACTTCAACTTCTATCTTACGAACAAATGGAGCATAAGCCTTAGCCATTTTTACGGCTTTAGTTACACTTCCTGCAGCACCAATGTGATTGTCCTTAAGAAGAACACCGTCAGATAAGTTATATCTGTGGTTGCATCCACCACCTACTGTAACAGCATACTTTTCAAATATTCTGTTGTTAGGAGTTGTTTTTCTTGTGTCAAGGAGCCTAATCTTAGTACCCTTTAAAAGCTCTACAGTCTGGTGTGTATATGTGGCGATACCACTCATTCTTTGGAGGTAATTAAGTGCAGTACGCTCTCCTGATAAGAGAACTCTTATATCTCCGTGTATATAAGCAAGCTTCTGACCCGCTTTAACTTCGTCGCCGTCCTTTGCATAGAAGGTAGTTACTGTATTTTCATCAAGAAGTTCAAATACTCTTGCAAAAATCTGAAGACCTGCAACAATTCCGTCCTCTTTGGCGATAAGATCAACTTCACCTGCTGTAGCTGTAGGCATTACAGCGTTTGTTGAAACGTCTTCGCTGGATATATCTTCCTTAAGCGCTGACAGGATCAATTCGTCTGCGTTTAATTTCATTGTTATGTTGTTCATGATATTTTTTCATCCTCTCAATTTCTTTTAATATATTTCTCTTATAGTCATCAAGTATTTTATCACTGTTTTCATAATCCTTCAGATTAATAGAGTCTGATAGTTTTTTATCAAAAACAGTATCATCAAATTCACGTTGTATGGAAAGAGCGGCTCTTTTGGCAAAAACAAGGCTCTCAAGTAATGAGTTACTTGCAAGTCTGTTTGCGCCGTGGACTCCGTTGCAGCTTGTTTCACCAACAGCATAGAGCTGCTTCATTGATGTACGGCTATCTGAATTGACATCAACTCCGCCCATAAAATAATGCTGGGCAGGAACTACGGGAATAGGCTCCTTTGTTGCATCATAGCCTTCCTCCAGGCAGTGTTCATAGATATGTTTGAAATGATCAAGTATAACATCCTTTGGAATCTTCTCCATGGATAGCCATACGTGCTTTTGACCGGTACGTTTCATCTCTTTATGAATAGCCTTTGTTACAACGTCTCTTGGCTGAAGCTCGTTTGTAAATCTTTCGCCTTTGTTGTTTAGAAGAATTCCGCCTTCGCCTCTTACAGATTCTGATATCAGGAATGCGCGTCCAGGCTTTTTGGAATAAAGAGTAGTTGGATGAATCTGAATATAATCAGGATTCTGCAACTTGATATCATGCTTTAATGCGATTCCAAGCGCGTCACCCGTAAGAATCGGGAAGTTTGTTGAATGCTCATAAAGACCACCAATTCCGCCACAGGCAAGTACAACCTCTTTGGCTTCAAATTTTACCATGCTTTCAGCTTCGTTATAAATGTTACTTTCTTCTGAAACCTTTGCAATTATGCCCTGGCAATGCGGATTTTTATCACCCTTAATATCAGATGAAATAATATCAAGCATTGTAACGTGGTCATAAAGGGTAACGTTTGAAAGCTTTTTAACTGCTTCAAAGAGATGTGTAGTGATTTCTTTTCCTGTTATGTCCTGATGGAAAAGAATTCTTGGTGTTGAGTGGGCCCCTTCTCTTGTGAAAAGAAGATTACCATCCGCGTCTCTTTCAAATCGTGTTCCATACTTTATAAGATCCTGAATAACACTTTGAGAGGAGCGAAGCATTATATCTACAGATTCTGTATTATTTTCATAATGACCTGCTCTCATGGTGTCTTCAAAATAGCTGTCATAATCATTATCGCTCTTAAGCATACAGATTCCGCCCTGAGCAAGATAGGAATCGCATTCGTCAAAGGCTCCTTTGGTTATGAGAGTAATATTATAATCTTGAGGAAGATTGAGTGCGCAGTAAAGACCTGCAACGCCTCCTCCTACTATTAAAATGTCAGAATTAAAAATATTTTTTTTCATAATATTTTCCTTCTGTCGCATTAAATGCGGCTAAAATCACTTTGCCAGTTCAAGCATTCTGTCAAGAGGCTTAAGAGCTGCAAGACGAATATCTTCAGGAACCCTGGCAACAGGTGCGTTATTTACAAGACAGGCTTTAACCTTTTCAAGTGTGAGCTTTTTCATATTTGGACAAATCTGCCTTGCGCCAACAAAATAGAATTCTTTATCCGGAGCAACATTTTTGAGTTCATGAAGTACACCCTTTTCTGTGCAGATGATAAAGCTTTTTGCATTGCTTTTTGCTGCATATTCTATTATTTCTTTGGTACTGCCAACAAAGTCGGCCAGATCACATACTTCTTTTTTGCTTTCAGGATGAACAAGTATTTCACTGTCTGGATGTTCATCAAGCATTTTTTCTACATCCTCTGCAGTGATAGTAGTATGAACATGACAGTATCCTGGATTAAGAATGATATTTTTTTCTGGGATTTCCTGAGCAACAAATCTTCCAAGATTTCCATCCGGGATAAAAAAGATGTTCTTATTAGGAAGTGATTTTACTATCTTAAGTGCATTTGAAGATGTAACACATACATCTGAAAGAGCTTTAATGTCTGCCATGGAATTGATATAGCATACAACTGCCAGATCATCATATTTCTGACGCATTTCGGCAATGGTCTTAGGATCAACCATAAGTGCCATTGGACATACAGCATCATCTGCCGGCATAAGAACGGTTTTTTCAGGATTAAGAATATTTGCGCTTTCGCCCATGAAAGTTACACCGCAAAAAACAAGTGTCTTGTGAGTGTCAGCCTTTGCTACTTTGGCAAGATAAAAGGAATCTCCGACATAATCAGCAATTTCCTGAATTGCATCGTCGACATAGTAATGAGCCAGAATTACTGCATCCTTTTCTTTGCAAAGCTGTTTGATTTCTCCTACCAATTTTTCCATAAAATCCTCCATGCTCTGTATATTAAATATACGAAAGCTTTTGTTAAATACATATGAGTTGTATGATACACCCAAAATTTACATATGACAAGATAAATGTAAAAAAAATATATACAGGTGTCTTGTCAGGTCTAACTCAATAATAATAAGGAGTTGGAAAATGCTTTGGATAAAACTATACATGTAAAGAGTAATGATTTTCTATAAACTGTATGAAACTGGGTGATTAAAGATATATTAGTTTGAATATGAAAATGTATTGATAGTATAATAAACTACATATATCAGATAAAAATAAAGTTAATTATTATATGTAAATATTTATGATTAAAATTCAAAATAAAAGTGAGGCAGATATGGCTAATATATTAGACTTTGAAACAGTGGCATTAGAGGACGAAAAAGATGCGATAGTTATTATAGATCAGACACTTCTTCCTGGAGAGACTAAGCTTATTGAGCTTCGAAGTGCCAAAGAAATATGGGATGCAATTTATCTATTGCAGGTAAGAGGAGCTCCTGCAATTGGTGTTACAGCAGGGTTTGGAATATATCTTCTTATGAAGCATACCAGGGCAGAGTCTTATGATGAATTTATGAAAGAGTTTAAAGATAAAAAAGACTATCTTGACAGCTCAAGGCCTACAGCAGTTAATCTTTCATGGGCACTAAACCGCATGGAGAATCATGTGGTAAAAGTTACAAATGGCGGAGTAAATTATGATAGAGATACTGTAATAAATGCTATGAAAATAGAAGCTGAAAAGATAAAGGAAGAAGATATAGAAGTTTGTCGCAGGATTGGAGAATATGGACTTACTCTTGTGAAAAAAGGTGATGGAATTCTTACTCACTGTAATGCTGGTAAACTATGTGCCTGTAAATATGGTACTGCCACAGCTCCAATATATCTTGGACATGAAAAAGGGTATAATTTCAGGGTGTTCTGTGATGAGACAAGACCACTTCTTCAGGGAGCAAGGCTTACTGCTTATGAACTTCACTCTGCAGGAATTGATACAACAGTTATTTGCGATAATATGTCAGCTTCTGTTATGCAAAAGGGATGGGTTAATGCAGTTTTTGTTGGCTGCGACAGAGTAGCGGCAAATGGAGATGCAGCAAATAAGATAGGAACAAGTGTAGTAGCTACGGTTGCAGCAAGATATAAAGTCCCTTTTTATATATGTGCACCAACATCTACGATAGATATCAATACTCCTACTGGAGCGGATATTAATATAGAGCAGAGAAAACCTGAAGAGGTAACAGAAATGTGGTATGAAAAGAGGATGGCTCCTGAAGGCGTAAAAGTTTATAATCCGGCATTTGATGTTACTGATAATGAACTTATTGCAGGGATAGTTACAGAATATGGAATACTTAGAGCTCCATATGATAAAGCAATAAAGGAATTATTTGAGAAAATAAAAGGGGCAAAGTAAATATTTGCCCTTTAAAGCTCGTTATTAAGATGACAAAAATATATAGCTGATGGTAAAATATATTTGGTTAAAGTAAAAAATCATTATATTTGAAATATATTCATAGGCAAAGCAGTTTCTTTTGAAGGTTTATTTATATCCGCACAAGCTTTTCATAAATTATTACAGTTTTAATCTATTATAAGTAGAGGAAAAAAATATGTCAGATGAGAAAAGCAGGATGTTGATATCAGTTTATGATGATGAAGAAGGTGATATCAATGGATATCTTGATAAGATTCAGAATGATAAAGAACACATTGATCTTGAGCTTCAAAGATGCATAGAAGCAGGAGGCGATGTGGTAGCTTTGCGCGCGCAGAACTTTAATGTTTATCAGTTAATCGAAATACGAAAAGGTTTGCAGCAAAAAGTTGACGTAAATAAGTATATGTATGCTTCAATTCCCTGGACAGAGATGGAAGAAATGCGAAAGGAAATGAAGCAGAATATAGATCTTACTAAATACAGGGATCAGGGCTTTGATACGGCACAGCTTGCAGAAATCAGAAGAGGTCTGATTCTAGGACTTGATGTTTCCCAATATGACAAAAAAGAATACTTTTTTGACCAGATGCGAGAGATAAGACTGGGACTTATGAGTGGGATTCCAGTTATATTTTATCAGCATCCGGAATACAACTCATTTCAGATGAGTGAGATTAGACAGGGTGTGGAGAGTGGTATAGATATATCTGTTTATGCCAGTTCGTCTATAGCTTATGGCAAGATGCATGTGGTAAGAGAATGCCTTGAAGATGGTCTAAAAATTGATAAGAAGACCATGTCAATGTATTCGGCCGAGATACTTGAACAGATGCATCAGGCCTTTTTGGAAGAAATAGATATATCTGAATATATAAAGAAGGGATATGATGCCGGACAGCTTGAACAGGTAAGAATTGCTATTTCAGAAAATCTCATTGATTTTGACAAATATACCGATATCGAGATGAGAGGTGAAAGCTTCAAGGAAATCCGTATTGGTCTTGAAAAAAGACTTGATGTAAAACTATATGCCAAAAGATGCTATAGCTATCAGCAGATGAGAGAACTTAGATATGGTCTGGAACATCAGGTGGACATCAGTTATTACAGTAGCAGACTGTATATGCCGGGACAGATGAAGGAAATCCGACTGGGACTTGAGCATAATGTGGATATAACAGAGTATTCCAGCATGATATATACGGCAAAAGAGATGAGGTCTCTTCGTAAATGGCTTGAAACTGGAAGACTTATTCCTGAAGACCGGAGAATTGTTTTTAATACAGAGCTTCCTGATGTACAAAATACGTTTGCTACCCAGGAAAATATGATATGGAAATTCCTGAAATCTGATGAGGGAGCAATGCTTGATGTATCTTCAGATCAGATGGATTGCTATATTACTCTGCCTCCTGTTTCTAAGGCAGATACAAAATATACAGTGGATTATATAATGACAATTTTGTTTAAAGCACATGTACGAAAGGGTATAGACAGAGATGCAATAACAAGGATTGTCCAGAATAAAAGTTATGGAGTAAAAACTCTTGTTGCTAAAGGTAAACTTCCTGTAGATGGTGAAGATGGCTACTATGAATATTATGTTGATATGAGGGAGATAAAAACGCCTAAATTTGATTCTGAGCAAAGGGCAGATTATTCTACAGTCAATATTTTTGAACTGGTAAAAGCAGGAGATAAGGTAGCAACCTATCATAGTGCAACAAAAGGAGAGGATGGATACACGGTCGCGGGTAAATTTTTAAAGGCTAAAGGCGGAAAAGAATTACCTATTATAAAGGGTAGTGGAATCATGCTCCTTAATGATAAGTTGACATATGTTGCAACTAAAGAGGGCGCGCTTCGTGTAGTAAACGGAAGTGTTGTTGTAGAAAATTATAAGGAAATAGATGATGTAATCAGCAGCTCAGTAGAATTTGACGGCTCGTTACTTGTAAAGGGTGACGTTATTTCAGGAGCGGTTATTAAATGTAGTGGAGACCTGGTTATCAAGGGCGAATTTACAAGTTCAAAGGTTGACTGTGGAGGAGATGTTATTTTTGCTAAAGGAATATCTGGAGGCAGTGAGGAACGCAGTAAAGTTGTCTGTGATGGAAATCTTGGAAGCAGAATACTTGAATGGTGTGATGTTAAATGTGGTAAGAATATCTTTACCAATGAATGCGTTAATTCCACAGCATATGCGGAGAAGAAAATTATAGTTCATGGTAATAAGGGCGTAATATGTGCGGGAGTATACAGGTCTCAGCTGGGTGTTGAAGCAGCATTTCTTGGTAGCAGGATGATAACGGATACTGTTATTAATGTAGGCCTTACAGATGAACT
>JAILEJ010000032.1 GCA_024688095.1 Butyrivibrio sp. | reverse complement strand
GAAAAGAATGACAATAAATTCATCTCCACCGGTTCTATATATTTTTCCATATGAGCCAAAACTTTTATTCATACAATAACTGGCACCTATAAGTAATTCATCACCAGCAGCATGTCCTAGTGTATCATTAACAACTTTAAGTCCATTAACATCAAGCGACATTGATACAAAATAGTCTTTTGCAGGAAAATCATTTTGCTCATAAATATCTTCTTCATAAGCACGTCTGTTTAAAAGTCCTGTAAGTTCATCTGTCCTTGATTTATAAATCAGTTGTTCTTCCTGTTTCTTTTCCTCATTAATACCTTGTGTTGTTAATACAACTCTGGTTGGTCTTCCTTCAGTATCTGTATCCATAGTTATAAAGCTTGCAATAAACCATCCAATCCTCTTACTTACAAGCTGAGTTGATATATATTTTTTATTTTTCATCCTGTCTGCAAGTGTAGTAAGATCTGTATATTCGATGGCTCTTTCCTTGCATTCATCAGCAGCAACTGCTGCAATAGCCTGTCTAACCTTATATCCTGCACCCTTTTCATGATCCACCAAATCTTTGAATTTTTCCTCTGAACTAAATTCAACAATTGTATCCTCAACAAGATTTATAACATGAAGGCTGTTATAAATGCACGCAAGTGTACCTAGTGTATTATAGTAATCATTTTTTTCATCAAGAGCTTTTTTCAACATTTCAACCTTGGCCAAATCGTCACGAACAGTTTCATCAACATCATAATGATATCCACTAAGTAAATATCCTCCTTGAATTTTCTGAGCGGTACCCCCACATCTTACATAACGTTCTCCCTTGGACGGATGTATCCACAAGTATGTATTTTCGTCAAATTTGCCCTGTTCCATTTTATCAACACTCTCAAGCACTGAGGAAAGAGCTTCAGGCGAAATATTATTAAACCAATCCGTATATGTTTCTTCCGGAGTTCTCTCCATACCCGATACTCCCAGAAGTGCTTTCATTGTATTATCAACATACATACATGGTTTTTTTCCATCTACTAGTTCAATTCTCCATGTTCCCATGTTAGCTGATGCAATAATATCTCTAATTGCTGATATTTCTTTAAAAGCACGAATGTTTTCCTCATTATAAATACGGTTTTCATCTTCCAGCTTTGAATTTTCAATTGCAATTTCTTTACGTCTTTTTATATTATTAAGAAGAACTGTCGCACCATATAATATAAGAATTAAAGTAATAATAAGAATTGTAATTACTGAGTCTCTGGTGTTTTTGCTGACAATTGCATAAAAAGAAGTCTTGGGAACAATAATCACCACTTTCCATTCAGTTTCTGGAATTGTTGCAACGCATATCCTTCCATCTCCATTAGGATCTTTGTAAGATGCTCCAACCTCTGTTGCATTGTTAATTGTGTTATTGACCTGAATTTTCTGATCTTCTGTAGCTCCAAAATTATCCATAAATACATCAAGTGACAAATCTTTTACATATTCAGATTCTATTGTAGAGCAGATTACCATACCATTTTCATCAACCAGAAGACCATAGATATCCTGCCCGTAAAGAGTTTTTTCGAATAGAGGTGAAATCTGCGTTGTTGCAGCAATATACCCTGTCAAAACACCTGTTATTTTTCCCTGATAAACTAGAGGTGTATAAAAATTCATCAGCGTTTCCCGAGAAGTCTTTGGATGGTAATTATTCCAAACACCTGTATTACCTTTAATGCCTTCAATATAGTATATTCTGTCACTTGCATCGAAAGGTTCTCCTATAGTCATTACATTCATGCCATCAGCTCTAATATATTCAATTCCATCAAAAGGGGTGTTTTCAACCATTGGTCCTATTATTTCTTGCGGATTCTCCAAGGTATCTGATGTCATAGACTGAGAAATAGAAGATGAGGCAAATCTGATACTACTTTCAGCATAATCCATGTCATTGGCTATATTGCCAGCAATATACTCTGCCATTTGATTTGTTACCTGCTCAGCATCATTTATAATATTTTTTTTCTGAATATTAGTATATACACTAAGCACAATAATGATAGAAATGATTACGATAATTGGCGTAATTACCCTGATAGGACTTAAACCTTTGCTTACAATAACAGTACTATGTATTGATTCATATTCACTGTTTTTATTCTGGTCAATTTCGTTCTGCTTCATCCTGCATCTCCAATATAAGCATGTAGTATATTTTCACTCTGATTCTTCAATTATCTTTTTTTAATCATTATTCCATTTATTATTATAACATTCACTTTCTATAGACTTTATAAATTATATGTAAAAAAAATATATAGACCGGCACTACCTGTTTTTATGGATATGCCAATCTATATATTTCTATTATTACTATTTAATTACTGATAATTTTAAACGGAAATTAAATTTCACTTTACATTTCTTTTCTCATAAGAAAATCAGTCTGTCTGTCATCTCCCAACACAAATATATGTTCAGAAAACTTATTAAATCCTTTTCCTTTATAAAATTTCTGTGCTGCATAATTGTATTCCCAAACTCCAAGCCATATATATGAAAGTCCAAGGTCTCTTGCTTTATTCTCAGCAATCTTCATAAATTCTGTTCCAATCCCCTGGCCTTTTGCCTCTTTAAGAATATAAATACGCTGTATTTCCAGAGAGTTATCATAGCCTTTCTCAGTCTGTGCATCATCCACATTCAGCTTCAAATATCCCAAAGCCTTCCCAGTATCATCTATTGCTAGATATGTCATACTGTTTTTATCAGACAGCTCTTTTTCTAATACTTTAAGTCCATAAGATTCTTCAAGAAATTTTTCCATATCTTCTTTAGTATTCTGCTCTTCAAATGTTTCTGTAAAAGTTTCCCTACATACCTTTTGAAGATCTTCAATTTCATTTAATGTGCATCTTTTAATTGTCATAAATAGCCTTTTTATACTTTTAGATTATCATTATTGTTGTAATAGTAAAGGAGAGAATAATATATATATCATGAAAAAGATACATACTATGGTAAACAGCATTGTACCTGAGTTAGTGAAAGCTATAGCTGTAAGTTCATTTGATGATACTTCATTTTTAGCCCGTTCAATTTTAACATCTCTTTTTATGATAGTATATATAATTGAACATATTCCAAGTATGATCATAATATATTCAAAATATTTATAAATCTCCGGAGCCAAAGGATATAATACTGCTGAAGAAGAATTCATAATCATATGCATTATTATTGTCAAAATTACATTTCCCGTCCTTACATATATGTACCCAAGTATCAGTCCAATGGCAAAGGCATAGAATATCTGATAAACATTACAATGAAATAATCCAAAAGCAAGTGATGAGTATATAATCGCAATAACTTCTCCATATCTTCTGGTTCTGTCTATTATTAGTTTTCTAAATACAAGCTCTTCAAATATTGGAGCAAGTACAGCTACCATTATCATTGAAAGTATATTATCCCCTGTAACCAACATATTAATTACAGTATTTTCTGATTCTCCACCTGATATTACAGATGCAAGAAAGTTGCTAAAATACGAGAGCGAGATAGCTACCGGAAAAATAATAAATATCGATCTAAGATACTGATTCTTGCTAACATGACCTTTTATTTTAAGAACAGAATCATCTGCCAGCTTCATAATAAGTGTGCATAATGGACAAGCTATAAGATACATTCCAATAATATTTGTAATCACCAAATAAGTTGTATCCTCATATACATCTACCAGCTTCATATTTCTACCAGCCGCCATTATATTTGCAATAATATTTCCAACTAGTCCGCCTATTACATTTGCTCCAAGTATAAGTGCAAGAAGCGAGAAACCTATAATGGTATAGGTCTTTTTGGCCTTATCATAATTTTCATATCTAATAACTTTTAAGGCTATGTCATTGTCACAAGAAATATCTTTTTCTGTTTCTTTAAAATCCCCAGTGTTAATTACACCTTTACCAGTAATTGCAGCTCTGATTTCTGCAAATATACCCTTGGTTCCTCTCTTGAACAGTCTGTTCTTATATACTCTTCCAGCAAGAACGGCTAACATTATAGTAAAAAACAAAAGAAGAGAGGCATACATCAAAAATTCACCCAAACCAATCCTTGCTCCGATTATATCTCCAGGCAAAACAAAAGCTGCTGTAAATGGAATTACTCTTATAATTGTCATACCAATTTCAGAATTATCAGTTAAAAGAGGTACATATATAGTAACAATAAATCCCACAAGCATAGTCATAAGAGACATAGAGTTAGTCTGTGATAATTCTTCTGCAGTTGCTGCAAATGAAGCAAAAAGTGCAGATACAAAACAATAAAACAAAAAGGCCAAAAGTAACGCAATAATTGCCATAACCATAAGCACTGCAAAATTGTCAGATACTCCTCCTTCAGGCAGCATTTCCATAAATAGGGCTACAATATCCTTGGATTCACTATTTAATAGATTTACGATTATTACATTGCTTACCATAAATCCGCTTACAATACATGCTATCCATATACCTATCTGAATTACTGCTTCACAAAAAACAGCTGTAACCTTACCAAATATAATTCCTGAAGGATTTGTAAGAGTAAGAATATACTCCATTAATTTGGAGGTCTTTTCCATACTTATTATCTGCCCAATTCCCTGTCCATAAAAAATTACCATAAAATATAAAGCCATCATGACAATCATTGGTGCCACGTCAGCTATTAATGAGGTATCTTCTGTTTCATCTGACTCTTCAGCTATTATCTCTGTAACGCCAAGATCATTAATTGCCATATTTATTTTTTCTTCAGAAACACCCAGACTTTTTATTTGTGCATCTTTTATCGTATCCGAAAATTCCCTTGCAAAATCCTCTGCATCATCACTTCCAATATCACTTTCACCCGGAATATAAACCGTAATATTACAGTCCTTATTGTCTTCTGAGATATCAAGAATTATAGAATGTTCTTTCTCCTCACCTAAAATATCGGAATTTGATGCTGCTTCCGAAGCACTAAATCCAGATATTTCGCTTATATTAATTGCTGGATATTCATCCTGATGTTTAGCTGCAAAGTCACTTGTATCTATAACAAGTGATGTTTCATTAACTATATATACAGCCTTTACATCCTTTTCCTGAGACTCCTCATCAAATACTCCTGATACAACAATATTTGAAATACACGCTATTATAAAAATCACTAATCCAACGCTACATGTCGATACCAGAAATTTTGAACCTTGGATTGCCTGCTTTAGAGTAAATGTTAGTATTTTAAGCCAGTTTTTCATGCGATCACCTGCTTTTTCATAATTGTAATTATATCTTTTACTTTGATTCTTCTACCCTGGAATAAAAGCATAGATTCATAAACAGCTGCTGCCAATATAAAAGTAATGGCTACAGTAATAACCATAACAGCAAGCGCAATAATACCTGTCAGTATGCTTATTTTCCCTAAAAGAATAAGCGCTGGTGTCAGAAATGCTCCTGTTAAAGGAAAAACTGCACAGAAGGTCTGAAAAGCACCGGTTTCACTTGAAGTCAACATCATTATTATTAGAAACATGTCGACGTAAACACATCCTACAAGAATAAAGTTATAGTACTTATATGCATCCTGAAGTTCGTCTAATTTTGATACACTTGCCCCAGTCAATGCTCCTATTATTGAATATAAAGTAATGCCCGCAATGAAATATAGAATAACTACAATTAATTTTGAAATTGTAATTGTTTCCCAAACAGATGAAACAACTATCATATTTCCTGATGTACTACTAGTTGCCATACTGTCCATAGCTATAAACACGCTTAACAGCTGTGACATAAAAAAGCATGAATATGTTGCAAAAATAGTTATAAGAGACTCAAGAATCCTTGCAACAATTTTGCCGGATAAAAGAGCAAGTGGCCTTGTTCCTGTCAAAAGATATTCAATTACCCTTGATGATTTTTCAGTAGCGATTGATGTAGCAATATTTCCAACTGACATATTTATAAATATAAATACAATCATTAATCCTGCCAGCATTATGAAATAATCATTTGTCGAAATCTTTCCGGCATCTTCAGAAAAAGTTCCATCCTCATTTGCTTTCATAATAGTTATATCAATATCTTTTGAAATATATTCATAATCCTCTTCACTTACCTTCAGATTCTTTAACACTTCCTCTCTGTAAAAATCCAGATAATCTTCTTCAAAGTCTTCAATTACCTCTTTTTTTATCCCAGACTTACTGGATCTGGCAATAGTAATATTGAACCCTTCATTAGAATCATATTCTACTTTGATAACAAGATTTCTAAGATCAGATTTTTCCTTGAGCTCATCTACAGCCTCGGTATAAGACATCTCATTGTCGGTAATAAACTTAGTTTCTGTATATTTATCTATTTTATTAAGAATGTCATAGTCCATAGAAAGACCTGTTTCATCATAAATATATACTGATTCTATAACAGTTTTCTCTAAGATATTATTTTCTATATTTTCACCACTCTTTAGATTTCCCAGAATAAGAATAATTGGAGTAGTAAGAAATGACATAGCACATAATATGGCAAGAAAAACCTTAAATCCTGTCTTTTTGATTCCTGTTATAAATTCAAAAATGAAGACTTGTTTAAAGCCTGCGAAATCACTTTTATTCACCTGCCGCTTCCTCCACTACATTTTCTGTAAAATCCTGTACCCCAGCTTCCAAACCATCTCCTACACTTTCAATAAAAATCTCATGAAGTGAAAGTTCTCTAAGTTCAAATCTTACGACAGTTTTTTCTTCATCACTTAGCTGTTTCAAAAGAGTCTTTGCTTCTGATTCATTTTTTACTTTAATCTGAATGCCAGCAGGAGTATCATTAATAACCTTAAGGTCAAGCTTACTAATGGTATCTGAAATATCCTCATCACACTTAACAAAAAGATTGACACGTCCATATGATTTCTTTATTTCATTAAGATTCCCCTGAACAACTGCTTTACCCCTGTTTAAAATAGTGATGTCTTCACAAAATTCTTCAATTACAGGCATCTGATGTGATGACATTATGATATATTTATTTTTATCTATCTCTTCATGAATTACGCTTTTAAAAAGCTCTGTATTAACTGGATCAAGACCGGAAAGCGGCTCATCCAAAATCAGAAACTGTGGATCTGAAATAAGAGCAGCCATTAACTGAATCTTCTGCTGATTACCTTTTGACAACTGATCTGCAAGTGTAGGCTTATATTTTTTCCCCTTCTTTCTCTCTGGAAAGAGATATTCTGTAACCTTTAGTCTGTCTCCCCAATATTTTATTTTTTCCATTGCATCATCTGTAGATATTCCTTTAAGTGAGGCAAAATATAAGAGCTGATCCATAATAGGATACTTAGGATACAATCCTCTTTCTTCTGCAAGATATCCCACATTTACCTTGTGTGTGTCAAAATTCTCTCCGTTTAACAAAACCTCCCCATGATCTTTTGCAAGTATTCCGAGCATCATACGTATTGAGGTTGATTTACCCGCTCCATTTGTTCCAAGAAGAGCATATACACCTGGCTCCCTAAGCTCAAAAGATAAATCCTCAACTACCTGCTTCTCCCCAAATTTTTTTTGCAAATGCTTTACTTCAAATGACATGTAATTTTCCCTCAACATTCCTTATATTAGTATTATTCCGAATACTGATTGTAGCAAAAAGCAAGGGAAACCACAATAGCTTCCCTTGCTTAAAAATCATTATTTATTTGAACTGTATAGAAACTATTTTGGTCAATTCAAATAATAATAGTAAATCAAAAATACACTTATACATACTGTTTATAAATTTAATTTCACATTATTTATATAAGCTGCTGCTCATTAATCATAAGCTTAAACTGAAGTCCAAGCTTTTCTGCAGCCTTTCTGCATAAAATCATACGTTCCATAAATATTTCAAAATACTCCATAACAGAACCATATCTAAGATCTACAGTCAATTTTAGTTTAATAATTGTATGTGCTTCATTTATCTTTAGTTCAGCTTTAGTTACAGAATAATTAACGCGGTCATGAATATCAAATGAAGATATTTCCTGGTTTCTCACTCTGTTACGCCTAACATCACTCTTGTCTGCCAAAATAAGTGCCGCTGCTATTGGACTTACAGGTACGCCAGTTCCTTCATCATGATTTCCTATAGCTGATATTATCAATCCTATTTCTTCGGGTGGAAAATTAAGATGATCCAGAATTCTAAAAGCCATAATTGCACCCGACTGACTATGTTCTACTCTGTTTACAAGATTTCCAATATCATGTAAATATCCAGCTATCTTTACAAGTTCAACATCTCTATCTGAATACCCCAATGTTTCCAAAATATATCCCGCTTTTTCTGCAACCATTGTCACATGTGCAAAGCTATGCTCTGTATATCCAAGTGCTGCAAGTGACATATCCGCCATTCTGATATATGTATTTACTTCTTCATTTTTCTTAATTTCTTCGTAAGTCAATTTGATGTACTCCTTAATAATATATTAACTTCATTGTGAAACACACAGTAAATGCGTACTTCTAGTGATTAAAAAGAAACCAGAATCTCGGTTCCTTCTCCTATTGTACTACTAATATCTATTTTTGCAGAATGAATTTCAACAATATGTTTTACTATTGCAAGGCCCAGTCCTGTTCCACCAGTTTCTCTTGATCTGCTTTTATCTACTCTGTAAAAGCGCTCAAAGATTCTGCCTAGTTGATCTGAAGGTATTCCAATTCCTGTATCTTTAACCTTTATTATGGAATGGCCCTTTTTATTGCTGACACTAACATTAACTTCTCCGTACTCATTGTTATATCTTATAGCGTTTTGAACTAAATTTTCTATCATTTCTCTTATCAGAGCTTTATCTCCATTAACAAAAGTAGTATCACCATTGCAGGTTAATGTTATATGCTTTTTTTCAGAAAGAGCTTTCAAGTCAAATACACATTCTTCCGCTATAGTGTATAGGTCAACCGTTTCAAATGTGCACGCAGTTTCAAAATGATCAAGCTCCGACAGTTTAATGATATCATTTACAATGGAAAGCAATCTATCTGCATTATGTCTTATCTGCTTTGCAATATGGACCTCAGATTCCTGATCATATAGTCTGTTTTCTATAATTTCTGCATATCCTGAAATTGCTGTAATAGGTGTCTTCAATTCGTGAGACACATTCGCAGTGAAATCCTGCCTGCTTTTTGCAGCTGCAAGTATATCCTCATGCTGACTTCTTATCTTATTCACAAAAGGTTCTAATTCTTTATATTCAACAAAGTTAGGGTTATCGAGATTTTCGGCCATTTTTTCTAATGGTTTCATAAGCTGCATTGTAAGAAGATGACCTATAACAACGCAGCCAAGTAAAATAATTACAACTATGAAAATAATTACAGGAACCGTTGTAAACAATATGCTAAGTATTGTTCTCGCCATCGTTGAAACTCTGAGAATTGTTCCATCATTAAGAAGAAGAGCATAGTAATATGTATCCATATTCATCGTATCAGAATGCCTTTGACTATATCCCTCTCCATCCTTTAATGCCTGTTGAATTTCAGGCCTTTGTAAATGATTTGAAAGATGGGAAGCATCTGTATCATTGTCAAATAATACAGTACCATCACTATCAATCCATGTAATCCTAAGGCTATCTGTTCTATAATTGTAAGATTTATATTCACTCTCTATTTTTTTATAGGCTGTTGCATCAAAAGCACCACTTTCTACTAGTAAAAAAGCATTTTGACGCAAATCCCCTTTTACCTGAGTCTGGAATAAATTATAATAAACAATAGTTATACCTATTGTTGTAGTAACAACCGCAACAAGTGCTATTATGCTTAATCTTATATTTATTTTTTGTTTCATATTTCAACACATTCTTTTCCTATAGAATATCCAACACCTCTGATTGTACGAATCTGTCTTCCACTATCACCCAGTTTTTGCCTCAATGTTTTTATATGCATATCTACGGTTCTGCTTTCCCCTTCAAAGTCCGCTCCCCATACATATCTCATAATGGCTTCACGACGCATAACTATATCCTCGTTCATCATAAGATATCTTAAAAGCTCATACTCTTTCAGTGTCAGTATTACATTTTTTCCATCAGTAATAACCAAATGCTTCTCGTTATCAAGCATAATATCTCCAACTAACAGCTGCTCAGGTATATCTTCCTGAGAGCGCCTGAGCATAGCCCTTACTCTTGATAATAATTCCATTACAGAAAACGGCTTCCTTATAAAATCATCAGCGCCATCATCAAGTCCTTTTACCATATCCATTTCAGAAGTCTTAGCAGTTATCATGATAACCGGAACCCTTCTGGTTTTAGAATCTTCTCTTAATTTTCTTACTATTGAATAGCCATCTTCATCCGGGAGCATAATGTCCAGCAAAATAAGATCTGGTATAATTGCTTCCATTTTTTCAAAAAATATTGATGCCCTGTCAAACACCTGAA
>JAILEJ010000018.1 GCA_024688095.1 Butyrivibrio sp. | reverse complement strand
TACACGTACTATAGATATAACAGAAGATGGTGCAATTGACAGTACTTCCACAGATATTGCAACAGCTGTATGTACTATATCAACGACAAGCATATCAACAGTTGCTTTTTCAGATGGTACAAATACATCAACGACAATTCCATTATTAAAAGCAGTAGGTCAGCAATATACAATTACTAATGAGACTGCAGGAACAATAACTGTAAACAGTGACGGAACTTTTACTTATCGTATTGCGACAGATGATGATGCAACAGATACTCTTGGAACAACGGCAGATACAGTTATCCAGGTCTTTGCAAATGGAAGTATAAAATCTTCATATTCAGAGACTTCGCTTGAAATTGAAAGCAGTAATATTTTGTATACAACAACGTCAGAAGCAGATGTTGATGCGGCATATCAGGCAGTTGCAGCAGACCAGACTGCAGGTGATGGATATACAGTTTATCTAAATGCTGATACAGGTGAAGTAATAATGGATCAGGAACTTAGAGATAAGCTTTCATCACTTAAATCTATTTTAAATGCCAATACAATAGATGTTGTATATGACAAAAAGGAATGGTCAAAGGGCGATATAAGACCACAGAATCTCTTTGGATGTGTAGACTCTGAAGGTATTATATATAATGGCGGGAATAATGCGCAGGATATCGCTTATGAAGTAGGATACAGCCAGTCAATTGTAGTAAATACATCTGCTAATGCTGTTTTTTCTACAGGAGTAAAAAGAGATATAGCAGATTTGCAGAATATTGCAGATAAGATAAACGAAGTAAGCACAACAATGAGTACACTTAAGGATAAGCTCGAGGAAACTTCTGATACAACGGAAAAAGAGACTATTCAGTATGAAATTGATGCGGCGCAGAAAGCATACAATTATCTTAGGGAAGAGCTCCAGGAGGAATTTGGTAAGAAGATTACTTCAATGCAGTCTTCTCTAGATAAGGCGAATATAGCAGTAACTGACAACGGCACAAGGTCTGAAAGACTTAGTTACATAACGAGCAGACTTCAGAATCAGCTTACAACCTTTAAGACGCTTGCATCTGATAATGAGGACTGTGATCTTGCTGAAACTGCAACACAACTTACGCAGGCTGAAGTTACATATCAGGCATCTTTGATGGCAACCGGAAAAATTCTGCAAACATCTCTGATGAATTATATTTGATGATTTAATTTTGCTTGTTGTTTTAATTTAACTAAACATATATAATAAAAAGTAAGGAAAGTTTGGAAGTTCTGTGAATTTTCAAACTTTTCGTATTACTAACTACTCAGGAGGTAGAGATGAAGTTAACAACTAGGATTTTCGGTGAAATTGAAATTGAAGATGACAAGATCATTAATTTCCCACAGGGCATAGTTGGATTTCCGGGTATGACGAAGTTTGCTCTTATGCATGATGGCGAGAGAGATAGCAGCCTTATCAGATGGCTTCAGTCTCTGGATGAACCGGCATTCGCACTTCCCGTTATTGATCCGCTTAAAGTAAAGCCGGATTACAACCCGGTGGTAGAAGATGAGGTTTTGAAACCTTTAATGCCACTAAATGATGATATGCTGGTACTTGTTACAGTTACAGTACCTTCTGATCTTACAAAAATGACAGTTAATCTGAAGGGACCTATTATTATTAACTCAGACAATTGCAAAGCTGTTCAAATTATTCTCGATGATGATGAATATATGGTAAAATATCCTATATATGAATATTTGCAAAAGCAGAAGAATGCTGCTACAGAAGAAAAATAATTCGTAGATATGATGATTTATAAATAAACGAGCAGAGAATGAGAGGACGAACATGTTAGCATTATCCAGGAAAAAGAATGAGGCTATTATTATAAATAATAATATAGAGATTACAATATTGGATATCCGTGGCGATCAGATCAAGATTGGTATTGCTGCCCCTAAGGAAATTCCGATTTATAGAAAAGAGGTTTATCTCCAGATTCAGCAGGAAAACCAGGCTGCAACAAATCTGGATGGTATTGCGGAACTCAACAAATTGTTGGGCAAATGATTTGCGCAATAAAAAATACATAATTATGCTTCTTAGCTGTTACATTATAAAAATGTAGCAGCTTTTTTTTACTTAATTTATTAAAAAAATATAAAATAGTAAAGTTTTTCAAATATTATCCGATAAAGGTAGTAGAAGAATAATATAGTATTGTTCTTTTTAGATATATTTCAAATTAGATTAAAGTTTAATAAAAGGCCAAAGGTTATTGGGAATTATGCCGATAATTATTAAAAGGTCAGAGTTAAACAGTTGCATACAGAGCAAAAAGGACGCTCTGAATTCACATGGAGGTGAGAAAGAAATGGCAATGGAAGCAATCAGAAATGTACAGGCTGTTAATCAGGCAGTACAGACAAAAAGTCCGCAAAGAGTTGATAACGTTCAGAAGGCAGAACGTGTAGTAGAGTTTCCTTCTGACAATAAGCCAAATATTTCTCAGGATACAACCAGGGATAATAATCCTAAGATGCCTGAGAAACCTGAATCTGTAAGCTCTAAAGCTGAAAATGAAGAGTTTGTAGAGCAGGAGAATGCCAGAATTAAGAAGGCCATCCAGGAGATGAACAAGAAGATGACCAATAATTCAGAGGCTGTATTTGGCATACATGAAGATACAAACAGAATTACCATAAAAATTGTAGATAAAGAAACCAAGGAAGTTATCAAGGAACTGCCTCCTGAAAAGACTCTTGATATGATTGCAAAGGCATGGGAGCTTGCAGGAATGATGATTGACGAAAAGGGTTGACCGGTTCTGACGTATGTTTAGTACAAGGCCTTAGTTAAAGTCGGCCTTGGGATAGGAAAAGGTATTACATATGACAATTAGAATTACCGGTATGAATTCGGGACTGGATACTGAATCAATAATCACTGAGCTTACAAAAGTTCAAAGTGATAAGGTTGACAGTATAAAAAGTAAACAGAAAAAGCTCGAACTCAAGCAGGATAAATGGAAAGAATTAAATACAAAGATTGTAAGCTTCTATAAAGGCTCACTTTCAAGTATGCGTCTGGAAGGAACTTTTAATAAGAAGACTACAACTTCCACGGATTCTGATGCGGTTACAGTAGTTACCGGAAGCTCTGCCATGAACAGTACACAGTCACTTGATATCAATTCACTTGCAAAAAGTGGATATCTGACAGGCGGTACTGTTACAAGCCAAAGCGACTCGGATATAACATCAAGTACAACACTTTCAGACCTTGGGATAACTACAAGTGGAAAGATTACACTTAAATTTGGAACTGGAGATACAACTGAATCAGTTGAGGTATCTGTAAATGCATCCGATTCAATAAGTGATTTCCTTTCCAATTTGCAAAGCGCAGAATCTGCAAGTGGATATTCAGTAAATGCAAGCTTTGACTATACCAATAACAGATTCTATATAGCATCAAGTGAAACAGGTGCAGATGAGAGTTTTTCAATTGATGAAGACAACAGCACTCTTGGAAGTGCAGGTCTTGCAGCACTTGGTCTTCTTACAGCAAGCAGCTATACAGATGATGATGGTAATACTGTAGAAGTCAGCAATACTGCTACTCATCAGGATGGAGCAGATGCAGAGATTTCACTAAATGGTGTTACATATACAAATAACACAAATGTATTTGAAATCAATGGTCTTACAATAACAGCCAATCAGGAAGCTACAGGAATCACTCTTACAACCAAGAATGATACCAGCGGCGTCTATGATATGATCAAGAGCTTTATTACAGAATATAACGAGCTGATCAAAGAGATGGATACATTATATAACGCAGATGACTGTGATGATTATGATGTACTGACAGCTGAACAGGAAGATGAGATGACTGATCAGGAAATTGAGGACTGGAACAACAAGATTGATGAAGGGCTTCTTTCCGGAGACAGTATTCTTGGTAAAGTAAAAAATGCCATGAAGAATATAATGCTTTCTACATTCAGTCTTACCAACAAAGATGGAGTAACAAAGAATATAGCTCTTTCTACTTTTGGTATAGCAACAGGAAGCTACTTTAATACAGATGAAAATGAGCGTGGTATATATCATATTGATGGTGATGAAGAAGATGATGATGTTTCAAGTGAAGAAGATAAATTGAGTGCACTTATAGCATCAGATCCAGACCTTGTAACAGAATTTTTCAGTAGTCTTACAAGTTCACTTTATAGTAAGGTGGGAGATTTAATGAAGTCTACGGACTTTAGCAGCTCTTTTACTGTATATGAAGATAAGGCTATGAAGAAACAGTATGATAAGTATACTACAGAGCTTGAAGATGCGCAGGAAGCTCTGACAGATCTTGAAGACAAGTATTACGATCAGTTCTCTGCAATGGAGACAGCACTGTCTAAGCTAAATTCCCAGCAAAGTTCTTTGTCAGGACTGCTTGGATCATAATTGTATCTTTAAAAAATGTGTGTGAAGAATAAAGAGAGGTTACGATATGCTAGGAAGAAATCCATACGCCAATCAGGTAAATCAATATCAGACTCAGAAAATAATGAGTGCAAAGCCTGAAGAATTGACGCTTATGCTATATGAAGGTGCTATCAAATTCTGCAATATTGCAGAGATGGCCAAAGAAAAGGGCGATGATAAAAAGATGACCGACTATCTCCTTAAGGTTGAAAATATCATCGATTATCTGAATAATACACTGGATATGAGATTTGAAGTATCAAAGGATTTTGAGAATGTATATAAGTATCTGTTAAAGAGACTTGTAGAAGCTGATCTTAATCATGACGACGCACTTGAAATCTTAAAAGAAGTTAACAAGCATCTTCATACTATGAAGGATGCCTGGGCTGAAGCTATGAAGGCCTCAAAGACAACAGCTACAGCTTAAGCTGCAATATATTATAATATAACTAAATTTTAAGACAAATTTAATTGAATATAGGAACCTAAACTGATATAAAAATATTGTGATCTAATTTATTCGTATATTTCATAATACTTTGACGGGAGAAAAGTTTTAAGGGGAAATAAAATTTGTATATTTGGCTCGAAGGGTAGTACTTTCGAGCCATTGTCTTTTAATCAGTGAAAGAAACTCACTAAGAATACAGCAAGAATAAAAATTGCAGCTTTTTAGCAAGGAGGCTTTATAGATGAAAGATATACATACCCTGGAAGAATATGAAATTAGAATTCTGGAAATCCTCGGTTCTGAAGATATTACCACTCATTTTGATGAAATGCTTGCCATAGGTGCAAGAATAATTAATGGCATGATATCAGGTTCTGATAAAAAGCTTTTGGCATCAAGAATAAAGACACAGATTTATTTTGCCAGCGATGATGGACT
>JAILEJ010000007.1 GCA_024688095.1 Butyrivibrio sp. | reverse complement strand
AGATCCAGAAGGTAAGGAATTCGCTCTTAAGGTAATGCAGTTCCTTAACGATAAATGTGCAAAGTGGAGAGCTGAAACAAATATTTCATTCAGTCTTTACGGAACACCACTTGAATCAACAACATATAAGTTTGCTAAATGCCTTCAGAAGAGATTTGGCAAGATTGAAGGAGTAACAGACAGAAATTATATAACAAACAGTTATCATGTACATGTAACAGAGGAAATTGATGCATTTACAAAGCTTAAATTCGAATCAGAATTCCAGGCACTGTCACCAGGCGGAGCAATAAGCTATGTAGAAGTTCCTAACATGAATAACAATATAGACGCAGTTCTTTCTGTAATGCAGTATATTTATGACAATATCATGTATGCAGAGCTTAATACAAAGAGTGACTACTGTCAGTGCTGCGGATATAATGGCCAGATAAATATCGTTAATGATACAGATGGCAAGCTCGTTTGGGAGTGCCCAAACTGTGGTAACAGAGACCAGACTAAGATGAACGTTGCAAGACGTACATGTGGTTACATTGGTACCCAGTATTGGAACCAGGGACGTACTCAGGAGATTAAAGAGAGAGTACTTCACCTGTAAATAGATTTTATCCACCGATCAAATCGAACCTCCAACATAAGATTTGAAATGGTGAGGAGTAGTGTATGCATAAGGGGAAGAAAGACCAGATTTGTAATCTGGTCTTTCTTATTAATTGGATTGGAGTAAGTTAATATGAATTATGGCGAAATAAAAGAGATAGATATAGCAAATGGAATAGGCGTCAGAGTATCACTCTTTGTATCAGGCTGCACGCATCATTGTAAAGGTTGCTTTAATGAAATGACCTGGGATTTTAATTATGGAAAACCTTTTACAAAGGATGAGGAAGACAGGATTATCGAACTTCTAAAACCAGCCTATGTAACAGGATTTACAATTCTTGGAGGAGAACCAATGGAACCCTCAAATCAGGCAGTACTACGTCCATTCCTTGAAAGAGTAAAAGAGGCAGTACCCGACAAAACAATCTGGGTATATTCAGGATACACCTGGGAAGAGCTTATAAATCCAGATTATAAGAGAGCCCATACTGAGGATACAATACCAATGCTTCAGATGATAGATATTCTTGTCGACGGAGAATTTATGATGGGAAAGAAAAATCTTTCTCTTAGATTCAGAGGAAGTGAAAATCAGAGAATACTTGATGTAAGAAGGAGTCTTACCTTCAAAAAACCAATTCTTTCAGAATATATGTAAAAATACAATATTTGCATTATTTTGTATAATGTAAGCTCTTACACAAAACAATCTTGAACTTTATAATCATATTAATAAATGGAAATCAAAAATGATTTCAAGAAGCGCAGCAACATTAAAAATTTAAGATAAAAAATCTTAATTTATGATGTGGCAATAGCCATAGGAGATATGATATGCCGAATAAAGAGTTTGATTTGGTTACACTTGGTGAAATCATGCTTCGTCTTTCACCACCTAATTATGAAAGAATGACAAGAGGTGATGTCTTCGACAAGAGAGCAGGAGGATCAGAGCTTAACGTTGCTTCTGGAGTATCACTGCTCGGACTTAGAACAGGTATCATATCAAGACTTCCAGCCAATCCTCTTGGTACCTTCATAAAGAATCGTATAAGATTTGAAGGAGTATCTGATGATTTTCTTATATATGATGAATCAGAAGATGCAAGGCTTGGAATTTATTATTATGAAAACGGCGCAGCTCCAAGAAAGCCATCTATCGTATATGACAGAAAGAACTCATCTATTTCAAGAATTAAGGTAGATGAAATTCCAGAAAGCGCATATACAAGTACAAGAATGTTCCATACAAGTGGAATCACACTTGCACTTAGTAAGAACTGTCTTGAAGCAACAACTTATATGATAAAGAAGTTCAAGGAAGGCGGCGCAAAGGTTTCTTTTGATTGTAATTACCGCGCAAATCTCTGGAGCGAAGAAGATGCCAGAACTGCAATAAAAAATATTCTTCCATACGTTGATGTTCTGTTTGTTTCTGAGGAAACAAGCCGCAGAATGATGCAAAAGACAGGAACTCTGGAAGAAATAATGAAGAGTTATACGGTTGAATATCCAATCTCAAAGGTATGCACAACACAAAGAGAAGTCATCAGCCCAAGAAAGCATAACTTTACTTCTACAATTTATGATGCTGATACAGATACATTCTATTCAGAAAAACCTTATATGGATATAGATGTAATTGACAGAATAGGTTCAGGAGATGCGTATTGCGCAGGAGTTTTGTATGGTTTGTTACAGTACAATGATGCGCAGAAAGCACTTGAATATGGAAATGCAACTTCAAGTGTTAAGAATACAATTCCTGGAGACCTTCCGGCAAGTGATCTTAAAGAGATTGACAGTATTATCAAAGCTCATCTTTCAGGAAAAGCCGGAAGCGAATTAAATCGCTGATTTACGTTCGCCATAACGTATTTCAAAATATAAAACCTCTAATAAAATCGGGAAAGACAGGACGCCACCTGTCTTTTTTGATGTAAAAAAGTAATAAAAAAGCTCCCTGTTTTCTTATCACTTAAGAAAAACAGGAAGCTTTAAATTATTGGTTTTCACCCAAAAATCAACGATTGCACAGTTATAGGATATGGACCATGCAAAGCATATAGCCTATACAATATCAGGCGTCAACATCAGTATAAGTAACTGATCTGGTATAACCGGATTTTATATATACCTTACAACCAATTGTGCCGTAGATAGTTTTTGAACCAATTGTTTTATACGGTCTTACAGCAACATAATAAGTATTGTTCTTCTTGAACTTAGAACCGTTTAATTTCTTAATTGTAGCAGAAGTCTTTTTTCCACCTTTAACTTTATATGCTGTATAACCAGTTCTCTCATTAGTTGAAACATAAATTATATAGCCTGAAGCATATTTTGTTTTATTCCATTTAACGTTAAGTTTTCCTTTTTTAACGCTGACATTGTAACCTTTTTTAGATGATTTAATATCTGAATTCTTTAACAGATAAACATAATCAGACCATTCACCATAATATTTTTCATTGTTGATAGTAGTAAATGCTCTTACTCTTATCTTGTTTGCATTACTTTTACTTGCATCTTTAACGTTACCGTAGGCAAAAACTCCTGTTCCAACTTCTGCATTTTTCTTTAAAGTTTTTCCAATATAAAACTCGTATTCATAACCGGATACCTCTGCAAGTTCGTCCCAGTCTATACGATAGTCTTTGTCCCAGTTATTAGTCTGGTAAACATTAGTTACCTTGTCTGGTGTTGTATAAAATTCATCACATGCATAGTAATAATTATCCCAGAAAAGACCATATTTGTAATATTCTTCTGTAATTTTAATATGGTATTTAGTAGATGGTTTAAGACCAGTAAAAGTATAAGTTGTAGTGGTATCACTGATTTCGATAGTTCTTGCTTTAGCCATAGCTGCAGCTTCATCAAGTGTATCGCCAATACCGATATACATTTTCCTTCCTGTCTTTTGAGTAGTTGGTGCGTCCCAAGTGACTGTTATGGAAGTCATACTTGGATCAACTTGCTTAATGTTTGCGTCGGAAGCCTTGACATCAGGCTGTTTGAAAGTTAAGAAAAGTGCAATAGCACATAACGCAAGCATTATCCCCTTTAGCTTCGTTTTCATTCCGCTTCCTCCTTGGATTTTATAAATATTAAATTTTTTGAACGAGATAAATTTTACTATGTTGTAACAAAATTGTAAATAAAAATTAATATAATTTCTGAAAAATTTGAAAATCTTATAAATATTAGAAAATAGAGAGATTATTAAGAATTCATAGGACTTTTTGTTTCAATGTTTCATAAGTCATGAAATGTCGTCTTAAAAAGCAGGAATATTTATAAAAAAGATTAGCTTGACATAGAAAAAACAAGAACATAAAATTATACATATTCAAATAAAAATATAACATTGAAGAGGAATAGTAATAGAAAGAATCGTTACAGAGAGGGAACAAAAAGGGTGGAAGTTCCTACGCATAATTCTATGAACCTACCTTGGAGTTCTGTATGAAAGTACAGCGCATATCAGCGTTACGGATAGAATTAAGAGAAATCTGCAAATTAGCAATAATTGTAATTAGTAAATATTAAAGATATTTATTAAAACAGCAGATTTAATTAGGGTGGTACCGCCGAATGAAAATATCGGTCCCTGTTAGAAAATAACAGGGACTTTTTTTATTGGAAATTTTAAAGAGCCCCTGGAGAAAAATTAGGAGGAAAATATGGCAGACAACAAGAAACTCGTATCCGAGATCACATCTATGGATGAAGATTTCACACAGTGGTACACAGACGTAGTCATCAAAGCTGGTCTTATCAGCTACTCAAACATTAAAGGATGTATGGTAATAAAGCCAGCAGGTTACGCAATCTGGGAGCTTATCCAAAAGCACCTTGATGCAAGATTCAAAGAGACAGGTGTTCAGAACGCATACCTTCCAATGTTTATTCCAGAGTCACTTCTTCAGAAGGAAAAGGATCACGTAGAAGGCTTTGCACCAGAAGTTGCATGGGTAACACATGGCGGACTTGAAAAGCTCAATGAGCGTTTTTGTGTACGTCCTACATCTGAGACACTTTTCTGTGATTACTATAAGGGAGAAATTCATTCTTACAAGGACCTTCCACAGGTACTTAACCAGTGGTGCAGCGTTGTAAGATGGGAAAAAGAGACAAGACCTTTCCTTCGTTCAAGAGAATTCTTATGGCAGGAAGGACATACAGCACATGCAACATTTGAGGAAGCTGAAGAGAGAACTCAGCAGATGCTCAATGTTTATGCTGATTTCCTCGAAAATGATATGGCTATACCTGTAATAAAGGGACAGAAGACAGAAAAAGAAAAGTTTGCAGGAGCAGAAGCTACTTATACAGTAGAAGCACTTATGCATGACTGCAGAGCACTTCAGTCTGCAACAAGCCATAACTTTGGTGATGGTTTTGCCAAGGCATTTGAGATTCAGTATGCGGGTAAGGATAACAAGCTTCATTATGTATTCCAGACATCATGGGGACTTACAACAAGAACAATCGGTGCTATGATCATGGTTCACGGAGATAACTCAGGACTTGTACTTCCACCAAAGATTGCTCCAATCCAGATTACAGTTATTCCAATCCAGCAGAAAAAAGAAGGCGTTCTTGACAAGGCAAATGAAATTGTTGCTGCTCTTAAGAAGGCTGATATTCGTGCAAATATTGATGATACAGACAGAACACCAGGATATAAGTTCTCTGAGCAGGAAATGCGTGGAACACCTATCCGTGTTGAGATTGGACCTAAGGATATTGAAGCAGGAAAGTGCGTACTTGTAAGACGAGACACAAGAGAAAAGATTGAATGTGCAATCGATGATGTTGTAAAGACTGCAGCAGAGCTTCTTGATACAATCCAGAAGGATATGTTTGACAGAGCAAAGAAGCATCTTGAAGCACATACATATACAGCAAGAAACAAAGAAGAATTTGAAGAAAACTTCAAGGAAACAAAGGGCTTTGTTAAGGCTATGTGGTGTGGATGTCGTGAATGTGAAGACAAGATAAAGGAAGACTACAGCGTAACCAGCAGATGTATTCCTTTTGAGCAGGAAAACATTTCAGATACCTGCGTAATATGTGGAAAGCCTGCTAAGAAAATGGTTTACTGGGGAAGAGCATATTAAAATTTAATTTCACAATTATAGATATTTGAGATATTATGAAAATATGAAGATAAATATTCCGAATAATGCAAAAAAAGTACTAGATACAATACATGAAGCCGGATTTGAGGCTTATGTGGTAGGTGGATGTGTACGTGACTCAATCCTTGGGAGAAATCCTGAGGATTGGGACATTACCACTAGTGCCAGACCGGAGCAGGTAAAAAAGCTCTTTAAAAGGACAATAGATACAGGTATTGCTCATGGAACAGTAACTGTAATGATTGATAAAGAAGGCTTTGAAGTTACCACATATCGAATTGACGGAGAGTACCTTGATGGAAGACATCCGGAAAATGTGATATACACAGGTAGTCTAAAAGAAGACCTTGAAAGACGTGATTTTACTATAAATGCAATGGCATACAACGACGAGGAAGGTCTTGTTGATGAATTTGACGGACTAGGCGATATAAAAAGAAAGCTAATCAGATGTGTTGGAAATGCCGAAAAAAGATTTGATGAAGATGCTCTTAGAATAATGAGAGCAATAAGATTTTCAGCGCAGCTTGGCTATGATATTGACGAAGATACAAAATCGGCAATTGAAAATAAGAGTAAAGATCTTGAAAAGATAAGCGCAGAAAGAATACAGACAGAGCTTGTAAAGCTTCTTTTGTCAGATCATCCGGAAAAGATTGAAGATGCCTATAAAATGGGAATAACTAAGGTCATACTTCCAGAGTTTGATAAATGTATGATAACTGAGCAGAATAATCCGCATCATAAGTATACCGTCGGATACCATATTATAGAAACATTAAAGAATATAAGAAGTGACAGAGTTCTAAGGATAACAATGCTTTTCCATGATATAGCAAAGCCGGAAAAGAAAGTTACCGACAGCAGCGGACTCGACCACTTTAAAGGCCATCCGGAACTTGGAAGCCAGATGACTAAAAAGATAATGAAAAGACTTAAATTTGACAGGAACACAATGGACAGAGTCTGCAACTTGATTTTGTACCATGATTATAGATTTGATGCTACTCCAAAGAATGTAAGAAAAGCAATATACAAGGTTGGAGAAGCAGATTTTCCTTATCTCATAGAAGTAAAAAGAGCAGATACATGCGGACAAAGCGACTTTGGAAAAGAGGAAAAGTTCGCCTGGATAGATGAGATAGAAAAGGTATATCACCAAATTCTTGAAGATAAAAACTGCTTATCCTTAAAGCAGCTTGCAGTAAATGGAAAGGATCTCATGGAGGAGGGAATTGAACCCGGTCAGAGAATCGGAGAGATTTTAAAAAGGATGTTAATGGATGTTTTGGAATATCCGGAACATAATACGAAAACTTTTTTGATTGAAAATATCTCTAAATTTGAGGGGAAGGAATTCTGATGAGAAAGATTAGAAAACTTGTAGCGATAACAGTATCTTTTCTGGTAGCAGGATCGGTTTTTTGGACAAATCCATGTACATACGAGGCAGCATCAACAGTCAAAGTATCTCTTCTTGGAAAATATGACTCGGCAGATACGGCAACCGTAAGGCGTGTTGATACAGCTCTGAAACAGATCCAGTTCAGAAATTTTGATACTGGAAAGAGTTACACGCTTTCTTATGATAATACTTCATATATGTATGATGAGTACGGAAAAGCAATATCTGCGGCACTTCTTGAAGAAGGAGAAATTGTAGATATCACTTTTTTAAAAAGCTCAAAGCATTTAAACTCACTTGATGTATCGACAGAAGCTTTTGTAATTAATGATGTTACGCAGCATGATCTTATAAGGGGTGATGAGACTGCCAAAATAAATGGAAAGATATATCATATATCACCAAAGACTCTTATTATGGCAGATGGAAAAGCATGTCTTGCAGAAAATATTCTTGATACGGATACTGTTCGTGTAAGTGGTGTCGGCAAAGAGTTATATAGCATTGTAGTAACAAAGGGCCACGGATATGTAAGCCTGTCTTCGGATGTTGTAGGAAAGACAAGTCTTGTAGGTTCCTGGATGGAGCTAGATAATGAGGTAATAAAAAAGATTACTCCAAACATGCTTGTCAGCGCACCGGAAGGTACATATACACTAAATATTATCAGTGATAAAACAAACTACTCTGCTGAAGTAGAGGTAAAAAGAAACAGACAGACAATAATAGATACCAGCGATATCCCTGTAGAGCAGCCAAAAGAAGGAACAGTAACCTTTGAGGTATCACCCGAAAATACAAAGGTATATGTAGATGGAGACCAGATAATCACTGGAGTTCCAAGAAGCTACGAATATGGAATTCACAGAGTGCAGGCTTTTGCAGAAGGCTATGAGAGCTTTGATAAAAATCTCAAGGTTGCGCAGGAGATTGCAGTACTCGAAATAAAGCTTGAAAAAAGTGATGATGCTGAATCAGAGTCAGATTCAAGTAATTCTATAAGTGGTTCATCTTCAAACAGTGCATCTTCAGCATCGACAAACACTAATTCCTCGACAAAGGGAACAAGTGCATCAAATAATGCGGCTTCGGCTTCAAGTAACGGTGCTGTTACAACAAATGATAAATCAATTTCAACTGCTGCAACTGCAAAGGCATCATCGAATGCAAGCAGTTCAAACAGCGCAAGCAGCACAGCTTCAAGCGAAGATACATCAGGAGCGGCATATACATATGTAACAACCGATTCAGAGTCATCGACAACATCTTCTACAGAAGATGATGACACTGTAACGACAGATGATGATTCAGAGACAACGGTAAAGTATCAGATATTTGTTGATACGCCTGTTTCAGCAAATATATATGTGGATGGAGATTTTACAGGAACGATCCCTGCAGCATTAAATCTTACTGCAGGTAAGCACATGATTACCCTTCAAAAAGAAGGCTATGAGACAAAGAGCTATACTGTAAATATTGATGAAAGTAGTGATAGTGTAACCTATTCATTCCCTGACCTTGTAAAAGAAGGTGAAACAAAATCAGACAGTAGCAGCAGTTCATCATCAGGTAGTGACAGCTCTTCAAGCAGCAGCACAGATAATAGCTCATCTACAGCTGGTAGCAGTAGTGACAGTACTTCAAATAGCAGTACAGAGAGTAGCTCAGACAGCAGTTCATCTGCATCCACTTCATCTGACTCATCTGTTTCCGGTAATAATCTGTCATCAAACTGATAAAAACAGCTAAAAATCCCTAAAATAAAGGGTTTTGCACTTGACAAAAAAGTTAAATAAAGTTATAAGTATATACAGACCTTTGCCAAAGGCAAGGGTCTTTCATATTAAAATATTGGGAGGAATCCAACATGAACAAGACAGAACTTGTAGCAGCTATTGCTGAAGAAGCAGGTTTATCAAAAAAGGATGCCGAGAAGGCAGTAAAGGCTTTTACAGATGTTGTAACAGCACAGTTAAAGAAAAATGATAAGGTTCAGCTTGTTGGCTTTGGAACATTTGAAGTATCAGAGCGTGCAGCTAGAGAGGGAAGAAATCCTCAGACTGGTGAGACAATGAAGATCGCAGCTTCAAAGGCTCCTAAGTTTAAAGCTGGTAAAGCTCTTAAAGATGCTGTAAACTAAGATGATTGAAGACCTCCGAGCCGAATATGTCTCGGAGGTTTTTGATTTATAGAGGAAACTGTAAATATATTTCTTTCATCTTCGGAAGAACAGGAGAGAGTAAATGAGATTAGATAAATACCTTAAGGTTACAAGACTTATAAAGCGCAGAACAGTGGCTAATGAAGCCTGTGATGCCGGAAGAGTTACAATAAACGGTCGTCCTGCCAAGGCAAGTACAGATGTTAAAGTTGGCGATAAGCTTACAATACAGTTTGGAAATAAAGATGTAAGTGTAGAAGTCCTAGACGTTCAGGAAACTGTTCACAAAGAAGATGTAACAAATTTATACAGATATATTTGACAGTAGAGCCTATGTGACGTAAAATTAATAATATAAATAAATGAAATAAATTAATCATTAAACAGTATACATAGAGGGGCGTTATGGCAACGAAAGCAAGATATAGAAGAGGTAGGTCTCAAAACAGCCAAAGCATGTTCCTGGTTGGTATAGCCGTATTGATACTTTTGGTTGTCGTATCAGTAAAGGGTTATTCCCTTCTCCAAAAAGAGAAAGTATATCAGGCAAAAGAAGAAGCTTTGCAGGCTCAGATTGATGAAGAAACTCAGAGAGCTGAGGAAATAGTTGAATTTGAGAAATATACTCATACAAGAAAATATATTGAAGAGGTAGCAAAGGATAAGCTTGGACTTGTTTATCCGGGTGAAATTATCTTCAAAAATGAAAGCGAATAATACGCAGACTTCAACAATAGTAGTTGGTGTCTGCGTTTTAAATTTATATAGAAACGAGACTTATGAACAATTTCGAAGAAAGAGCCTATAAATATATAAAAAAATACAACATGATAAATGATGGAGACACTATACTTGCAGGTATTTCAGGCGGTGCAGATTCAGTTTGTCTTTTGCTTATTCTGTGTAAGATCCGGGAGAGAATTAATTTTAAGCTGCAGGTTTGTCATGTAAATCATGGTATAAGAACAGATGCATCAAATGATGCTGATTATGTAAAAAAGCTTTGTGATGAAAGAAATATAGCCTTTCATCTTATAGAGGAAGATGTAACGAAAATAGCCAGAGACAAAAATCTTACAGAGGAAGAGGCTGGAAGAATTGTAAGATATGAAGCCTTTGATAACATATTAAAATCCATCAGAGAAAATGAAGATGAAATTATTAGTAAAAACGATTTAGAAAAAAAGGCTATAGATTCTGTAGACACCTTTTTATCAGGATATAAGATAGCAATTGCCCATCATCAGGGAGATGTGGCAGAAACCATGCTGTTGAATCTTTTCAGAGGAAGCGGAATTGTAGGTGCAACAGGTATCAGACCGGTAAGAGATAATATAATCAGACCGGTTTTATTTGCGACAAGAAGTGAAATAGAAGAATACCTTGAGGAAAAAAATATCTCTTTTTGTACAGATTCAACTAATCTTGAGGATGAGCATGCGAGAAACAGAATAAGACACAATATACTGCCACTTGCAGAACGTGAAATAAACAGTGCAGCGACAAGGCATATAGCAGAATTTGCAGAAAGCATGTCCAAGGCATTTGAATATATAGATGGAAATGTACAAAAACTTTTGCAGGACATCTGCGAAATAGATGAAACAGAAGTCAGAGTAGACTTGGAAAAGCTTGATAAAGAGACGGATTTTATAAAAGAGATGTTTTTTTTGAAGGTGTTTGAAAAGCTTACGCCGCATAGAAAGGACATTACAAGGACTCATATAGAAATACTCATAAATCTTGTAGAAAACAGAAATGGAAGCAGGGGAGTAGACCTTCCATATAATATAAAGGCAGTAAGAGAATATGATAAACTGGTTTTGAAGATAGATAAAGGAAACTGTTTATTTACTAAAAAGACTCAAAATAATGAAACAGATATAATTATTAATTCTGAGATGCTTGCACCCAAAGAGTATGAAGTAAAATCATTATCTGCAGACGAAATAAAAATAGATGGCCTTGGAACCGTAAAAACAAGGATTTTTGAATATAAGGGCAATGAAATTATTCCAGAGGGTAGATATACTAAATGGTTTGATTATGATAAAATACAAAAAGTATTGAAGTTTAGAATCAGGCAAAGTGGCGATTATATGACCTTTGGAGAAAATAATTCCACAAAGAGTCTGAAAAAGATGATGATCGACGAAAAGATTCCGGCTTCAAAAAGGAATGATATGTATATACTGGCGGATGGAGACCATATTTTATGGCTTCCGGGTTATCGTATAAGCAGCTTTTATAAGATAGATGAAAACACCAGAAAAATATTAGAAATATCAGTACAGGAGATAGACAAGGAGGCGTAAAATGTCAGAAACAATACGTGTACTGCTTACTGAAGAGCAGGTAGATTCAAGAATAAAAGAAATCGGTGAGCAGATAAGTAAGGACTATGCAGGCAAAGAAATTCATCTTGTATGCGTACTTAAGGGCGGAAGCTTTTTTATGTGCGAGCTTGCAAAGAGAATTACAATACCTGTAAGTTTTGATTTCATGTCAGCATCAAGCTATGGAAGCTCAACAAAATCAAGTGGAATAGTAAAGATTGTAAAGGATCTTGATGAACCACTTAAAGATAAAAATGTAATTATAGTTGAAGACATTGTGGATTCTGGCCGTACACTTAGCTATCTTGTTAAGATGCTCGGAGACAGAGATCCTGCAAGTATAAAGATTTGTACACTACTTGATAAGCCAGACAGAAGGGTAACAGATGTAAAGGTTGATTACACAGGATTTGAGATACCTGATGAATTTGTTGTAGGTTATGGTCTTGATTATGATCAGAAGTACAGAAACCTTCCATATATCGGCGTAGTAGAATTTAACTAAACAGATGGGGGAAAAAAATTGAATAGAAGCAGAGGTTATAATTTTTATTTTGGACTGATCATTGTCCTTTTAGTTGTTGTAGCTGTCCTTGAATACAGTAAAGGAAGCTTTAGAACAACCACTGAGGAATACACCAAAGGAACATTGCAGGAGGATCTAGAAGCTGGTGGAATTTATACAGCCATAATTATTCCAAATGCAAATAATGAAACCGGTGCAGTAAGAATAATCAAAAATGACGGAAACGAAGAAATTCTTTATGCGACAGACATTAAAGAAATCGAGGCAATGCTTGATGAGTACAACATTGATCCTCAGGTAAGAGATATTCCAAGTGAGAGCCTTCTTTTAAGCAGTGTATTACCAATCCTTATAGGACTTCTGATTCTGGCATTTGTCTTTGTAATGATGAACAATGCTCAGGCAGGAGCATCATCAAGTAACAGCAGAATGATGAACTTTGGTAAGAGCAGAGCCAAAATGTCTACTAGCGAAGACAATAAGGTTAAGCTTGATGATGTAGCAGGACTTCAGGAAGAAAAAGAGCAAATGACAGAAATCATTTCCTTCTTAAGAGCACCTGAAAAGTTTACAAGAGTTGGTGCAAGAATTCCTAAGGGTGTACTCCTTGAAGGTGCACCAGGTACAGGTAAAACACTTCTTGCAAGAGCCGTAGCAGGAGAGGCAGGAGTACCATTTTTCAGTATTTCAGGTTCAGACTTCGTAGAAATGTTCGTTGGTGTAGGTGCATCAAGAGTAAGAGATCTTTTTGCAGATGCCAAGAAGAATTCGCCATGTATCGTATTTATTGATGAGATAGATGCCGTTGCAAGAAGAAGAGGAACAGGTATGGGCGGCGGCCATGATGAAAGAGAGCAGACACTTAATCAGCTTCTTGTTGAAATGGATGGTTTTGGTGTAAATGAAGGAATTATAGTAATGGCGGCTACAAACCGTGTAGATATCCTTGATCCCGCTATTTTAAGACCAGGAAGATTTGATAGAAAGATAACTGTTGGAAGACCTGATATAGGCGGAAGAGAAGAAATCCTTCATGTGCATGCCAAGAATAAACCACTTGCAGAAGACGTAGATCTTAAGCAGATAGCACAGACAACAGCAGGATTTACAGGAGCAGATCTTGAAAACCTGTTAAATGAGTCAGCTATAAATGCTGCAATGGATAACAGAGCATATATAATGCAGGATGATATCAAGAAAGCCTTTATCCAGGTTGGAATAGGAACAGAAAAGAAAAGTCACATTATCTCAGAAAAAGAAAAGAAGATCACAGCATATCACGAGACAGGACATGCTATTCTTTTCCATTTACTTCCGGATGTGGGACCTGTATATACAGTTTCAATAATTCCGACAGGGCTTGGAGCGGCTGGTTATACAATGCCTCTTCCAGAAAAAGATGAAGTATTTATAACAAAAGGTAAGATGCTTCAGGAGATTATGGTATCTCTTGGAGGCAGAATCGCAGAAGAAATCATATTTGGAGATTTTACAACAGGAGCTTCAAGTGATATCAAGAAAGCCACATCTGTTGCGAGAAATATGGTTACAAAGTACGGAATGTCAGGAAATATCGGTGTTATAAATTACGATCAGGAAAGTGATGACGTATTTATTGGATATGACATTCAGCACAACAAGAAGCACAGTGAACTTATGGCAGGTGAAATTGACAGAGAAGTTAAGATCATCATAGACAGCTGCTATAAGAAAGCCAAAGAAATCATCCTTGCTTACGAGGATATTCTTCATAGCTGTACAGGACTTCTTCTTGAAAAAGAAAAGATCACAAGAGAAGAGTTTGAAGCACTTTTTGAAGGCCATGAACCACTTACAATTGATGTATCAAGCAGTGCAATAGTATCAGATATGTAATAGGTAAAAAATATAGAAAGGGCTTACAAGCAGATAAATAAGGGCTTGTAAGCTCCTTTTTTTAACAAGAAAGAGAAAAAAGTTACATTAGTTGGTAAAAATTACCAAAAACGATAAAAGGTTTTTGGTAATTTTGTGTAAGATGATTATTGTCGAATTACATAGCTAATGTTAGTATAATACTCGTAACCCCCCAATACATTATATAGTTTTTGCTATACCCCATAAGAAAGAAATACCTTCTCTAGAAAAGACAGCCACCCAAGCTGTCTTTTTTACTATACAAAATTAATTTTAGTTTTATTAATTATATCTTTAAATCTAAGAATACTGTTTATGATATAATCGTTTCTATAAAGAGAGAAGTAGAGGGAAAACATGAACTATAAAGCTTTATTTACTGATATGACATTGGATTATCTTCGTCCAATTGAACCAAGTGCCGGAAATAAAATGATAATCACATTCAGAACGGCAAAGGATGACGTAGATAACGTATATATTGTATGTGGAGATGAAGAAATTCCAATGAAAAAGGCCCAATCAGCCGAAGATTTTGATTTTTATGATGTATTTATTGATGCCTCAAAGCAGACAATGTATTATCATTTCAGGATTCAGTCCGGAAATGAGAGCTGCCTGTTTGATAAAAGAGGTGTAGTACATGACATACTCCCTTCAATGAGATTTTGTCTTATACCGGATTTTGAAACTCCTGAATGGGCAAAGGGTGCAGTAATGTACCAGATTTTTACAGACAGATTCTGCAATGGGGATAAGACTAATGATGTTGTGAATGATGAGTACTACTACATCGATGGTCATTCAGAATTTGTAGAGGATTGGGACAGACCACCTAGTACAACAGGGGACTACAGACAGTTCTATGGCGGAGATTTACAGGGTGTTCTTGATAAGATGGATTATCTTGAAGACCTGGGTGTGGAAGTTATCTATTTTAATCCACTATTTGTATCTCCATCCAGTCACAAATATGATACCCAGGATTATGACCATATTGATCCTCATTTTGGAAAAATTGAGGTTGATGAAGGAGACGTACTTCCACAAGGAAGCTGCGATAACAGTAAGGCAAGCCGCTATACAAGCAGAGTATCAAGCAGCGAAAACCTTACAGCCAGTGACGAACTCTTCAGACAGGTAGTTGAAGAGGCTCACAAAAGAGGCATGAGAGTTATCCTTGACGGAGTATTTAATCATTGCGGATCCTTTAATAAATGGCTCGACAGGGAAAAGATATACGAAGGAAGAGAAGGATACGAAAAGGGTGCCTATATTTCAAACAATAGCCCTTACAAGGATTACTTCGCGTTTTCAAAGAACCAGTGGCCTTATAATGAAAGCTATGATGGCTGGTGGAACTACGATACACTTCCAAAGCTTAATTACGAGGGATCAAAAGCACTAGAGGAATATATAATAAACATTGGTAGAAAATGGGTTTCTCCTCCATTTAACGTAGATGGATGGAGACTTGATGTGGCTGCAGATCTTGGACATTCAGCAGAATATAATCATTCCTTCTGGAAAAAGTTTAGAACAGCGGTTAAGAAAGCAAATCCGGAAGCAGTAATACTTGCAGAAAATTATGGTGATTCCAAAGACTGGCTTTCAGGCGGAGAATGGGATACGGTAATGAACTATGATGCCTTTATGGAGCCTCTTACATGGTTCCTTACAGGAATGGACAAGCATAGTGACGAGTTCAGGGTAGACCTTTGGGGAAATGCAGATTATTTCTGGAATGAGATGATGTATAAGTCAGGCGAGATATTTACAACTCCTTCACTATATGTTGCCATGAATGAACTATCAAACCATGATCATTCAAGATTCCTTACAAGGACCAATCACACTGCAGGAAGGATTACCACCCACGGCAGCACGATGGCAGGTCAGAATACTAATAAAGCCGTAATGAGAGAAGCAGTAACAGTACAGATGACATGGCCGGGCGCCCCTACAATTTATTATGGTGATGAGGCCGGAGTTGTTGGATTTACAGATCCGGATAATCGTAGAACTTATCCATGGGGACATGAAGACCACAAGATGATCGAGTTCCACAAAGAGATTATAAGGATCCATAAAGAAAATTCAGAACTTAAGACAGGATCTATCAAAAAGCTCTTTAGTGAAAAAAATATTATAGCCTACGGAAGATTCAACAAGGTTGGAGCCAGTATCGTAGTTGTAAACAACAATACATATGCAGTTACTAAAGAAATAGAGGTATGGCAGCTTGGAATTCCTATGAATGACGCAATAGTTCACAGACTTATAGAAACATCAGCTGCAGGCTTTAATACATCGGATGTAGCCTACAGAGTCAAGGAAGGAAAGCTTTCACTCAGACTCCCGGCAACCTCTGCAATTGTAATAAAATACGATACATTAACAGCAATGTCTGAACAGGAATTCTGGGCAACACACAAATTTGGCTGATTTGTTTATTTATTAACGAAAACATTTCATTTTGCAAACCAATATGATATAATTTTCTTTGTAAATAACGCGGCGATAAGCTCGTGTTCATAGAGGTTTTTAAAATAATAAACCATAAGGAGGTTTTATATTATGTTAGTTAATGCAACTGATATGCTTAAAAAGGCAAAGGCTGGTCACTACGCAGTTGGACACTTCAACATCAACAACCTTGAGTGGACAAAGGCAATTCTGTTAACTGCTAAAGAAAACAGAAGCCCTGTTATCCTCGGTGTATCTGAAGGTGCTGGTAAGTACATGGGCGGCTATCATGTAGTAGTAAACATGGTAAACGGACTTCTTAAGGATCTCGATATCGATGTTCCTGTAGCTCTTCACCTTGATCATGGTACATATGAAGGATGCTATAAATGTATCGAAGCTGGATTCTCATCAATCATGTTTGATGGATCACATTATCCAATCGCTGAGAACATTGAGAAGACTAAAGAGCTTGTAAAAGCAGCTCACGACAGAGGACTTTCAATCGAAGCTGAAGTTGGTGCTATCGGTGGCGAAGAAGATGGCGTAATCGGTAAAGGTGAATGTGCAGATCCTAACGAATGTAAGCAGATTGCAGATCTTGGCGTAGATTTTCTTGCTGCAGGTATCGGTAATATTCACGGTAAATATCCTGAAAACTGGGAAGGACTTTCATTCGAGACACTTGATGCTATCCAGAAGCTTACAGGTGAACTTCCACTCGTACTTCACGGTGGTACAGGAATTCCTTCAGATATGGTTAAGAAAGCTATTACACTTGGCGTATCTAAGGTTAATGTAAATACAGAATGCCAGCTTTCATTTGCTGAAGCAACAAGAAAGTACATCGAAGCAGGTAAGGATCTTGAAGGTAAGGGATTTGATCCTAGAAAACTTCTTGCTCCTGGTACAGAAGCTATTAAGGCAACTGTAAAAGAGAAGATGGAAATGTTCGGTTCAATCGGTAAGGCTGACGAATAATTTTCTATAAACAATTTAAAATGAATCCTGCTTTGCAGGTATGTAAGAACTTCCCTTTAGTTAAGGCTAAAGGGAAGTTTTTGTATTAAAGAATAAAAGATATCAGGTGTTTAGTCAGACAGTATTTAAATTTTGACTATTTTTAATCGAATTAATCGTGTAAAATATAAATAAGAGTTGGATA
>JAILEJ010000003.1 GCA_024688095.1 Butyrivibrio sp. | reverse complement strand
GAAATATATGACAGGCCATTGGAAGATTTTAAAAAGGATCCAATATCACCACTTGTTTATGAGGATGCAATGGGATCAGGCAATGTTGACAGAAGACATGTTGAAACGGCCGTTGATTCACTTGTTACCAAGATTTCTTTTGTTTATGGGCTTGTATATGCTGAGAGCTTTAGAGAGGTGGAAAGACAGGGATATCTTGAAGAAATGCTGGAGTTTGTGAGTGAGAATCCGGATACTCAGCAAAAGCTTAAAAACATTGCTGATAATGTCAGAAAATATATAAAAGAAAGAGTGTAGGGGATTATGTCTAAAATTTACTATTATTATGGAGCCATGGGGAGTTCTAAAACAGCTAATGCACTGATGACGCATTTTAACTATCAGGAGGTTGGGCAAAAGGCTCTTCTTGTAAAGCCTGCAATGGATACAAGAGATGGTAAGATGGTTGTCCGCTCCCGAATAGGACTTGAGGAAGAGTGTATATTACTTGAGGATTTACAAAAGTATACAGAGGAACAGATTAAGCAGTATGACTGTATAATCGTTGATGAGATACAGTTTGCAACACCTGAACAGGTAGACTTCCTTTCTGATATTGCAGATTTTATGAATGTTCCAGTAGTTTGCTATGGACTTAGAGCTGATTTTCAGAACAGGCTCTTTCCGGGAAGTGAAAGGCTTATAGCAATTGCTGATGAGATAAAAGAGCTAAAGACAGTCTGCTGGTGTGGCAAAAAAGCTACCTGTAATGCAAGATATAATGAAAATGGTATAGTTCGTTCTGGTGAACAGGTAGTACTTGGAGCTAATGATAATTATGTATCTCTTTGTAGATATCATTTTAAAAAGGGTATGCTTAGAGCTCCACAAAATAAAGAATAACAGGCGGTAAACTTATGAATTTTTATATTCCAACAAAAGTTTTTACAGAAATAGATGTAATAACCAACCATAAAAGGGAACTGATCAGCTTTGGAAAGAGGTGCTTTATTGTAACAGGAAAGCATGGCGCAAGGTCATCAGGAGCACTTGATGATGTTGAAAAAATCTTAAATGGTAATGGTGTCGTATACGATATTTTTGATGAGATAGGACAAAATCCGCTTATGAGCCTATGTATAAAGGCTGGCAGACAGGCAAATACTTTTGGAGCGGATTATATATTGGGTATAGGTGGAGGTTCTGCACTTGATGCGGCAAAGGTTGTTGCAGCTGTAGCTTCTAATCCTGAGCTTGAGGAAGGCGATGTTTATGCAAAGAGCTGGAAAAATGCTGTACTTCCAATTGTTCTTGTAGGAACAACAGCGGGAACAGGTTCAGAAGTAACAAAGGTTGCAGTTCTTACAACAGAAAATGGCATTAAAAAGTCAATGAATGATGATAGCTTTTATGCTTCTCTTGCACTTGGAGATCCAAGGTATACTGCATCAATGTCTTCTGCTACAACAGCATCTACAGCAATAGATGCACTTGCTCATCTTGTTGAGAGTTATTTTTCCAATAAGGCCAATGATATATCAAGGGCTTTTTCTGTTAAGGGATGTAGAATGCTTATTGATAAATTACAGAAAATAGCATGTGGAGAGGAGCTTACATTAGAAGACAGAGCAGTTATTTATGATGCATCAATAGTTGCAGGTATGGCAATAGCTGTTACCGGCACAACATTTGCCCATAATGTTGGTTATTATTTTACAGAGAACTATAATATCCCTCATGGCTTTGCATCAGCAATGTTCATGCCGGAATTATTAAAATATGAAGCTGATAATAATGCTGATTATTCAGATGATTTTTATGAACAGGTTGGCTATAGAAGAGATGTTATAAGTCAGATTGTTCAGAATATTGTTCCTAAATATGATATATCATTTACAGATGAAAAAATAGAAAGCGTCCTTCCAAGATGGGAGAATAATAACAGTGTTAAGAATACTAAAGGTGCTATGAATGTTAATGATATAAAACACATTTTGAAACATAAATTTAGATAAATTTTATACAAGTTGAAGATTTAACGATGATATAATATATATGGCAAACATTATCATATAGTAAATACTTAATTGTTTTTTTATGTGGGAGATTTCTTGCCGGAGTTATTATACATGAATAAAATTAAAAAGCATGGTTTTTTACTGTTAAATACTTTTTTTGTCATAATTTTATTTATGGGAATCCTTTTAAAGGATGACTTTAATTTTGTCGCGCTTTCATTTGGATCCAGGGAGATTACAGAATTAGTTGTTGTAAGTGAAGATGGGAGTGAATCGCAGGTTACAACCCCCTACAACATTGGTAAAGAGGGTAACACAACGCTTAATATAACGCTTCCTGATGTAAGTGGAAGTGAGGTATTAAGAGTTGAATGTAAATATCAGAATATCGAAGCTTATGTAGACGGCGAGCATATATTTCACTCAGGAGTTGCTGTTTTTGGAAATATTGAAACAACACTTGGTAATTATAATGCTTTGATTCCTTTGAAAAAAAGCTATAGTGGAAAAACTATGACTATAGTTGTTGCACCAAGAAATTATTCGTATTCAATCTATGTTCAGTCAGTTGAAGTAACAACTATGCATGAATATGCTTTAAGACAAATATTTGCATCAATGCCGTACTATTTTTTTGGTGTATTAGTATTAGGAACATCATTAGTATCAATGTTTGGACTTATATGTATTCATTTTTATCCTGGTGAAACTGATGTAAGTTATTTAAAAAAGAGTTTGTGGTGCATAATTGTTTTTGGATTTGTGCTGTCATCCTGGATGATAAGTGATTTTCATGTTATGGGTATTCTTACAGGAAAGATGGCTTTCTCGGGATATCTAAATTACATTACGTTTATGGTAATACCAATTCTTTTTTTATATCTTATTTCCTGTTTTATTCATAGAAAGAACTACCTTCTAAGAGTAATGATCGGAATAGCCAGTTTAAACTTTTTTGTAAGAATCATCTTATTCTGGTGGGGCATATGGGATATGCCCAAATTCCTTATTGTAAGCCAGATTATTTATGTATTATCTATTGTGGCAGTAATGATAACGAGTGCTATGAATCTTAGAAACATAGATAGAAAAGCCTTAAAGAAGATTATTTTACCCTCAGCATTATTTGTTTTCTGTGCATTTTATTCAGGCTATCAATATATAACAAATAAAGAATGGATGCTTACAGCTGGCTTTGCATCATTATTTTATATTATTTCTGTACTTATACTGATGATAAATATGGTTCTTAATATGTTTAAGACAGGAATTGAAGTAGAAATATATAAGAAAAGAGCATATATTGATGAAATGACCGGCATTCCAAATAGAAGAGCCTATGAAGAAAAGCTGGATTTAATCAGAAATGAGGGCGTAAGCGTAGATCAGTTCTTTATAACCCTTGATATAAATGGACTAAAGAATGCAAATGATTTAAAAGGACATCAGGCAGGAGATGAGCTTATAAAAGGAGCTGCACAGTGTATAAAAGAAGTCTTTACACCTGAAGGAACTGTTTATAGAACCGGAGGCGATGAATTCTTTGTTTCAATACAGTGCTCGAAGGATGAACTGTTAAATAAAATAATGAGATTTAATGAAATTTGTAATAATTTCGCTGGAAGTTTTATAAATTCAATTTCAGTATCGATTGGATATGTATGTGCAGGAGATTATAATGGAAAAACACTTGATGAACTGATACACATATCAGATGAAGCAATGTATGAAGCCAAAAATAAATACTATGAAAAAGAAGGAATAAAAAGGAGAACCTGATCAATTATGATTCAGGTTCTTCTAATAATTTGGATAAAAAATGACTTTTTTTGACATATTTTTCCAAGTGATTCTTATATATGTTTGTATTCTTCATAAATCTTTCAAAACGTTTTGATCCGGCCATCAGAAATACAACTCCAATAACAAAAAATGGAATTTGTGGTATTACTGGAAGCATCAGACCAATAAATCCTATTATAAAAAAAACAATACTAAGAATAAAAAATATAAGTTTAATCATTAAGTACCTCGTATATAAAATGCCTATATACGTGTGAAAACATACAAAAATCAACGTTTTAAAGAGAAGCGGGGATAAAAACACAACTTAGCGTTTAATCTTTCTAAAACGATATTGTGCTATTCAATATAGAACAAGTAGCACAAAACCATTTTTATTTATATAACTATATTATTATCGTTTGTCTCTGTCAACAAATTCCAAAGATATTGTTGCACATGCAGCAAATAAAATTATATAGAAAATCAGCATTCGCCAGCAATGAAGAATATTATCTGAAGTTGATACAAAATTTTCATTTTGGTTGTAGGAGCCACATGTTAAAAGAAAGTTTTCCCGTTGACCATTTTTTTCCATCGCTTTAAATGCTTCGTTAATAGGTCTATAGTTTTCATTTATTGGTAAATCCTTTAGTGTAAGATTATCAGGTAAAAGTACTGATGTTTCATCAGATTCATCTATCAATCCGCTTAAGTCTATATTTTCTATAGGAATATCTTTCATCTTAACATTCTTCATTTTCAGCATACTATTCCAAACAGAAACCATTGGAAGATCATTGTAATTTCCCTGTGAACACAATGAAGTAAGTCCCCATTTTGCTATAGTAAGATTTGTAAGAGCTGACGCGCCTCCTTCCAGCTGAAAAATTCCGCCGGAAAATACCAGCTGGAAAATCAATAAGAACGGCATTACAGTCATAGCTGTTGTGGTTGTTCTCACAATAGAAGAAATCATAAGTGCCATCATATCAGCACAATATGTAATAAGAAACAGACATATTCCAACATCAAGTATGGCTATTCCTGTTATATATGATACCTTTGGAAAATTCATTTCAAATGCATGACAAACGGCAATTGTAATTATGGATTGTAAAATGCATAAAACTGCCTGATATATCATATGAGCAAGTATGTATGAAGATATGTGAAGTCCTGCCCTATGCTCTCTTTTTATTATTGATCGTTCTCTGCATACAACCTGAATAGAGTTAAAAAATCCATTCCATATACATATACATGATACGGCAAATGAACCCATAAGAGTTCCTTCCATCGTAACAAAGATATTTTTTCCTACAACGAAGGAAACAAGACCTGCTATCAGAGCGGCCATTGGCAGAACCTTCCAGTCATTTTGGAATACGAACATCCTGAATAGCTTTCCCAGATATATAATTGTCTGTCCAAAATGTCCCAGGTGTCTTACCCTTGAATTAGATTCATTTGTATTATTATTATCAGATATTTGTTGTTTACTAGTTGTCATTTTATATCACCCATTCTGTGCTGCGATTTCACCATATTTTTCAACAAATTCATTGGCACGCCCTTCTCCGCCTTCATCCTTTTGATTAATTGAAAGAAGGATTTCTTCCATTGAATTTTTTCCAAAGAATTCATAGGACTCTTTTATTGGTCCATAATAAGCAAGACGTCCTGTTCTATTAGCATCCTTGGCCAAAACAATAACATCATCAAAAAGATCAATAACACGATC
>JAILEJ010000501.1 GCA_024688095.1 Butyrivibrio sp. | reverse complement strand
CACACATCCTATGCTTGGTACTCCAGGATATAATCTCTTTATATCAGCTACACCTTTTTCAAAAAAATTCTCACTACAGGTATAGATGATAAGTTCAGGGTTTGAAATCCCCCTGACTGCCTCTTCTGTATTGCCCGACACGCTCTTTCCATTATACATCTTCATAGGAAATTCTCCTTCGCTTAACAGCTAAATCATTTACATAAAATAAGAGTCAAAATAGCAGAAAATAGCTACTCTGACTCTTTTATAATACCATTTTAAACAGGCATCTGAAATACATCGTTTCCTATATTTTGTTAAAATATTTATTAAATATAAATAAACAAATTTATTGTGCCTTAAAAGTGATTTTTATTGCATCTTTAGGGCATTCATTAACACAACATCCACAACGAATACACTCTGCTGAATTCGGATTTTGGGTTACATCTACATCCATTTGGCATACTTTTGCGCATCTCCCACATGATACGCATGAAGCTTTATCAACTTCAAGATGTAATATACTTACTTTATTAAGCAGTCCATATATAGCACCGAGTGGACATAATACTTTACAGAAAAACCTGTAATACAGAATCGATAAAACCACAACTATTATAAGAATAATTATTTTTAAAGAAAAAAGCTCACCTATTACTGTCTGCAGCTCCGGATGTGTAAGAAGCATTGGAATCCCAGCTTCTAAAGTTCCAGCAGGACAAATATACTCACAAAAAGTTGGATTTCCTGCCCCTATTCCTTTTGTCAATAAAGGTCCTATTATTACAAATGCAACAAGTAGCACGTACTTTATATATTTACTCCACTTCGGAAGCCTTCTTTTTGGCTTTGGAACAGGTATCTTGTGTATCAACTCCTGAAAAAGGCCAAAAGGGCAAAGAAATCCGCAGATAAACCTTCCAAAAAGCACTCCAAACGCAAGGATAATACCTGTAACATAAAGGCTTATATTTCTACCAGGCGTACCAAGAACAGTCTGAAGTGATCCTATTGGACAGGAAAATCCCGCTGCAGGACATGAATAGCAATTAAGTCCCGGTGTACAAAAATTCTTGAACTTTCCGGTATAGAGCTTTCCTCCGGCATAATTACCTATATGACTGTTTGTAAATCCAAATGCTGCAAACTGTATCAGTTTTCGTTGCAGCGCTGTAAAAAATCTGTTATTACCCAAGTCCTATACACTCCATACAAATTCGAATAGATTTATTCAGCACCAGAATAACTTCATTTGACATAACACCTGCAACTATCAGAATACCTGCAACTGCAAGAAGTACATATGAAACCAGTCTCTTTTTATTCTCCATATTCTTCTATTCTTTCTTTATAAGCGTCAATATTAGCACCTACAATTGCTTCACCAATCATATTTCCATTACTGTCTACAAAAATTGTAGTCGGTACAAACTGATATTCAGATATAAGAGTATATAAATCCTCGCTCAGTCTTACATTTGTGTATACTCCCGCACCAGTTTCATCAAGTATCTGCTGTGCAAGTTCAACGTTTTCGTCACTTCCCTCATATACATCAGAAATGATTCCCACCATCTGCATATTGCCTGGCAGTTCCTGTGCAATAGCTGCAAGCTCTGGCATTTCATTTATACATGGTCCGCAAAAAGTTGCCCATATATTTATCATTGTATAATCTTTATCCTTCAGAATATCATCTGTAACTGTATTTCCTTCAAGATCCACTGTACTAAAAGAAAATGCTCCGGAATTGGTCTCATTATCCTCAGATGCTTCATCTGTTGTATTCTCTGATTCAACATCCTCTGTGACGTTTTCTTCTGTGACTTGCTCTGCATCACCATCAGTTTCTTCTTGAATCTCATTTTCAACGACCTGTTCTGTTACAGTATCTACATCTGCTGTATCTTCCTCATCCTCTGGGATTAACAATAAAGCAATAAATAGTACACCAATTATTGCTAATACTGCAACAATAATCTTTCCTAATTTTTTCATAATAATCCTCGCTTTCCTGTGGGATATCTTTCTTTATTAACAATTTCATAAGAATAATATAAGTATATCATTAATCAAGAATATGCTATACTAAAAAGATGCTACACATGTGTGATTTAAAGGTAAGGTTTATTAATTATGGAAAAAGAAGAATTTGATTTAGAACAAAATCATTTGACCAAAACATATAACAAACTTTTGGAAATGAAAAAAGAATTAGAAGAACAAATTGTTGCTCTCGATGAAAAAGCATCTGATGAAAAAAACGATATTCATGACAATATCCGTCTGGATTATGCCGACTATGAAACAACAATGGAAACTCTGGGCGAACTGGAAGTATGGAATCGTTATATAGACACCTACAATATCGAAAGTAATTCTCTTGGTAAGCGTCTTCGCACAGTTAATAAGTTGTTGGAGTCACCTTATTTTGCCAAGATAACTTTACAGTTTGACCCTTCTGAGGAACCAGAAAGCTATTACATTGGCCGTGCAGCTATTTCTGAAAACGGCTACGACCAGATGGTAATTGACTGGCGCTCTCCAATAGCAGAGGTTTATTACAACCAGGAAAACGGACAGACACATTATACTGTTGACGATAGAGAAATTGCTGTTGATCTTAAGCTTCGCCGTCAGTTTGAGCTTAATAAGAATGAACTTATCTCTTATTTTGATACACAGATTGCGATCGAAGATCCAATGCTCTTACAGTCACTTTCTCAGACCCGCTCTGATAAAATGCAGGCAATTACAGCTACTATTCAAAAGGAGCAGAACACAGTTATTCGTTATCCTGACGTTCCTGTTCTTCTTGTAAACGGAATCGCAGGAAGTGGAAAGACTTCAGTTTTATTGCAGCGTATTGCCTATCTCTTTTATCAGAAGAGAAATACCCTGCGCCCTGATCAGGTATGTCTTCTGACTTTAAATCCTGTATTCAGAGACTATATTGACAATGTTCTTCCTGATATGGGTGAAACAAATCCTGTAACTCTTACCTGGCAGGAATTTCTCGAAATGGTACATGTACCATTTACTGACAGTGAATTTGATTTTACAGAAGCTGAGAATCTCGAAAAAATTCATAACGAGCTTCCAACACTTACACCTGAAGCTGATGATTTCTTTGACATTACACAAAAAGAAAACCTTATTATGTCCAAAAATGAAGTACTTTCTGTCATCAATCAGTTCAGGCGTTTTCCAATGGGCGTACGTCTGATTCAGACAGCTTCAGATGAACTTGAGCACATAGCAAAGAACTCACTTCGCAAGAACAGTAATAATAATGAAGATGGTTCAAACAGCGTTGCAAAATCAGATTCTGCAGAGGAAAACAGAATAGAAAATGATTTTGGCGGAGCTCTTCGTGATATCAAACGCTGCAGCTTTGTAAATGCCATGCATATAGCTCAGCGCATTCTTGGAAAAACTGATATTAGTGCCGCTGAATGGTTTTATACAAAAATGGAGCTGACAGGTATCTGCGACCGCAATATGAAATATGTCATGATTGACGAAGTTCAGGATTATACCAAAGCTCAAATGATGATATTTAAGAAGTATTTTCCTAATGCCCGTTTTATGCTTCTTGGAGATGAATTCCAGTCTATAAGAAAAGGTACAATAACCTTTGCTGAAATTGAAGCCATGGCCAAAGAAGACAAAAAGAGTTTTGTAGAACTTCCTCTTATGACAAGCTACAGAAGCTCACCGGAAATAACAGATATGTTTGCATCAATTCTTCCTGAAGAAAAGAAAATGATGGTATCTTCTGTAAAGCGTCCTGGAGAAAAGACTTTGATAAAGAGCTTTGATTCTGAAGATGATTATTATACAGAGCTCAAAAAACTCATCAAAAAATATGATAAAAAAGAAGGACTTACTGCTATAATCTGCAGAAATGAAGAAAATCTTGAAAAGCTTATAGCCGCATTTGGCAAAAAGGCTCCGCAGGTTATTTCAGGACATGATGCTCTTCCACAAAGCGGAGTATTTCTTATTGAACTTACATTTGCAAAGGGACTCGAATTTGACAATGTTATTCTTCCTGATGCAGGTCCTGATTCATATCCTGATGATGAGCTTGGCAACCACTGCCTATATACTGCAATGTCACGTGCCACACAACACCTTGCAATATTATCAAATGGTGAACTTGCACCAAAAGTAGCAAATAAATAAAGCTTATAATAAATGAGGGCTAAACAAATGACAGACTACAATTTAATTTCAGAACAGTTAAAGGTTCTGACAGAGGATGAAAAAAATTTCATACCGGTATTGTCCAACACTTCAGCTTTAATATATGACAGCCTTGAAGATTTGAATTGGGCAGGATTTTACCTAATGGATAACGGTTCCCTATTACTTGGACCTTTCCAGGGAAAGGTTGCGTGCATAAGAATAGAGCTTGGTAAGGGAGTATGCGGTACAGCAGCTGAGTCAGACAAAACTCTTCTTGTTCCAAATGTACATGATTTTCCAGGACACATTGCATGTGACAGTGCTTCAAATTCAGAAATAGTAATACCTATTCACAAAGATGGAAAGGTAATCGGAGTACTTGATATCGACAGTCCTAAACTAAACAGATTTACATCTGAAGATCAGGAAGGTCTTGAAAAACTAGTCAGTATTCTCGAAGAAGTTACAGATTTTAAAAATATTACAGGAGTAAACAAATGATTTCCTTTGCTAGTGATTATACAAAAGGTGCACACCACAAAATATTAGAAAGATTAGCTGAAACAGCCTTAGAACAAAACACCGGCTATGGCCAGGATAAATACTGTGACA
>JAILEJ010000500.1 GCA_024688095.1 Butyrivibrio sp. | reverse complement strand
GTTATGGATCTTAATATGCCTAAAATACATGGAATAGATGTTATAAAGAAGGCACGAGAAGCAGGGTATGAAGGACGATTTATTATACTTAGTGGTTATTCAGATTTTAAATATGCCCAATCAGCTATAAGATATGGAGTTACTAATTATTTAACAAAACCAATTGATGAAGATGAGCTACAGAAGACTTTAGAAGATATAAACAGGGATCTTTATCTTGAAAATGAAAGGCAGGGTAATCTTCAGACTATAAGAACAAAGGCCAGAGAGGCAGTTATAGAAGATCTGCTAAAATCAACGGATTATAGCATTACTGATGATGAACTTCAGGAAATGAAGTTGTTATATGATAAATATCAGGTGGTTGTTTATGAAACCTATCATACTGATAGAAAAAGGCCTGAATATAAGCTTCCAGAGCTTCTAAATGCTTTTATAGATTCTGATGATTATGAATCCTGCATAATGAATGAAAGGGCAGTTATTCTATTAAAAGGAAAAATAGCTCTGGCCAGGTTTGAGAAATTTTTGGATCACTATAATAAGAGACCTCTGCAGGAAGATTCTCCTCTTGATGCGATTTTTTTGACATATGGCAGACCAGTTGATAGACCACAAGATATAAAGCTATCAAGTGATGAGGCTCAGAGGCTTTGCAGCAGAAGATTTTTCTGCAAAATGGGAGTACACAAATTAAGCTACGAATCTCTTAAGGATATAAATATAACAAATAATGAAGTATCACAGGATAAAATCAGTGATTATTCTCAGAAAATAATCGGATTTATGCAGGCGGGATCAATCGACAGAGTTCAGGAGACGCTTAATGACCTTCAGCAATATTTATGCTCTTCTAATGAGAATTCAACAGCAGTCAGAATATATATGACTGATATGGTACTTCAGATTAAAACACAAATATCAAGAACTTATCCGGATTCAAGGGATTTGTTTGCTGATAATTCCGAAATAATAGATTTTTTGGAGACAAGATTCTATTTATATGAAATTTTTGATTATGTACAAAGCGTTTCAGAAAAGATTGTACAGCAGGTACGTAACAGGCAAGGTGCAAGAAGTACTATGGAAGATGTTCAGGCTTATGTAGACCATAATTATTATAAGAACCTGACTCTGGAAGAAGTTGCACCGCTATTTGGATATAACAGTGTTTATTTTGGAAAAGTCTTTAGTAAAGAAGTCGGAGTCAATTTTAATACTTATCTTAATCAAAAGAGAGTTGATGAGGCCAAAAAACTTCTTATTGATGACAGTATCAAAATATATGATATTGCTGAAAGAGTAGGATACAGCGATGTCGATTATTTTAGCAGGAAGTTCAAAACACTTGAAGGAATGAGCCCTGCAGATTATAGAAGAAATAATAAGGAATAGAGCAAAATTTTTATGAAGGTAGATAATACCGCGGAAGGGAGAAAAAATGAAATTTTGGAATGGATGCTGGCTTTTAACAGAAGGAACACAGTGTTTTCAGCCACAGCAGATTTATTTTACTAAGATAGAGGATAAGAAGGTTGTTCTTACAGCACCTACATCAAGAATAAATCACAGAGGAGATACGCTTGGAGGAATAGTGCTTACACTTGAAATTACATCTCCGGCAAAAGAAATTATCAGACTTCGTACCATACATCATAAGGGACTTATAAATCATGGACCTGAATTTGAACTTTCTGACAATATGGAAAGTATGGATATAGAAGATAGTGATGAAGAAATCGTTGTAAAGAGTGGCAGCCTTGCTCTTAGAATTAATAAGCAGAATTTTGTAATGAGCTACGAAAGAAATGGTGAAGTAATCACAACAAGTGGATGGAGAGATCTTGCATATCTTAAGACAGACTGGAAGGGCGATGCATATAATAAAGGCTATGATGATTCATACATGAGACAGGAGCTTTCTCTTGGAGTTGGTGAACTTGTTTATGGCCTTGGTGAAAGATTTGGAAACATGGTCAGAAATGGCCAGAGTATTGATATCTGGAATGAAGATGGCGGAACATGTACAGATCAGTCCTACAAGAATATTCCTTTTTATATTACAAACAGAGGATATGGTGTATTTGTAAATCATCCTGAAAAGGTATCTTTTGAAGTTGCTACGGAGCAGGTTGGTAAGGTTGAATTTTCTGTTCCTGGTGAAGTCCTTGATTATTTCCTGATCAATGGACCTACAATGAAAGAAGTTCTTGAGAGATATACAGATTTAACCGGTAAGCCATCACTTCCACCTATGTGGACATTTGGACTTTGGCTCTCAACTTCATTTACAACAAATTATGATGAAAAGACAGTTATGAGCTTTATTGATGGAATGCTTGACAGAGGAATTCCGCTTAGAGTATTCCATTTCGACTGCTTCTGGATGAAGGATTTCCATTGGACAGATTTTGTATGGGATGAAAGAGTATTTCCGGATCCAAAAGGAATGTTATCCAGAATCAAAGAAAAAGGAATAAAAATCTGTGTATGGATTAATCCATATATTGCGCAGGAATCCGTTATGTTTGATGAAGGTATGCAAAATGGATATCTTCTTAAGAGAAAAAATGGAGATGTATGGCAGTGGGATATGTGGCAGCCTGGAATGGCAGTTGTTGATTTTACAAATCCTGATGCTGTTAAATGGTTCCAGAGTAAGCTTAAGGCAATGATGGATATGGGTGTTGACTGCTTTAAGACAGACTTTGGTGAAAGAATTCCAACAGAAGATGTTGCGTACTTTGATGGTTCAGATCCTGTTAAGATGCATAACTACTATACATATTTATATAACAGAACTGTTTTTGAGCTTATTGAAAGAGAA
>JAILEJ010000494.1 GCA_024688095.1 Butyrivibrio sp. | reverse complement strand
CCTGCTGCACAGTTTCTTGGATTCGCAAAAACCTTTTTTCCTGCAAGCTCCTGTTTTTCATTAACCCTGTCAAAGTCCTCATGGCTCATATATACTTCGCCTCTGACTTCAAGATATTCATTTATCTTAGATAATTTTCTTACTACATCAGGAATTACAAGTGCATTAGCCGTAACATCCTCTCCAATAAGACCATCGCCTCTTGTCTCGGCCATAATAAGCTTACCGCCTTCATATCTAAGACTCATTGAAAGGCCGTCTATTTTATGCTCTACATCAAATAAAGCATCAGGATGAAGACTTCTTACCTCATGCACCCATTCAAGTACTTCTTCCTTGGAAAAAACATCCTGAATAGAAAGCATAGGTACATTATGTTCAATAGTTACACCAGCCTCTCTTTTGGTATCTCCACCAATAATCTGAGTTGGCGAATCTGTGGTAATAAGTTCAGGATGTTCTTTTTCTATTTCTTTAAGCCTAAGCATAAGATTATCATATTCAAAGTCAGATATTTCAGGAGTATCCTGATTATAATATCTGTCCATATGATATTTAATAGTCTTTTTTAGTTCATTAAGTTCTTTCAAAATATTATCTGCCATTTCAACTACCTGCCTTCATGCCACAAGCTCTATAAAGCTCTGAAAGCTCTTTTCCTACTATTTCTCTATATTCACCTGGTTTTAAATCATTAAGCCTTATATTTACAACACGTATTCGCTTTAATGAAATAACCTTCATACCAAGTGCATCACACATTCTTCTTATCTGCCTGTTAAATCCTTGCGTAAGTATGATACTAAATACATTTTCATCAATCTTTGATACAGTACATTTTCTTGTTGTTACGTTTAATTCTTCAAGAAAAATACCATCAGACATTTTCTTTATAAAATCTTCTGTAACGGTTTTATCTACCTGGACTATATATTCTTTTTCATGTCCCTTGGAGCCTCTCATCATTGCTTCGATTATATCACCATCATCTGTCATGATAATAAGTCCTTCAGAATCCTTATCAAGCCTTCCTGCATATGTAAGACGCTTAGGATATTTGAGAACGTCAGTAATAAGTTTACTGGCATGTTCATCCCTTTCAGAACAAACCACTCCTACTTCTTTATAATAAGCAAGCACAGTTTTCTCTTTTATCAAACTTATTCTTACACCATCAACCATTACTATATTTGAATCATCCACCTGCATTCCCATAACAGGTTTATTTCCATCTACAGTAACTCTTCCCTCATCTATAAGCTTATCAGCATCCCTTCTGGAACATATACCGCAGGATGCAATATACTTATTAAGTCTCATACAGCTCCTAACTAAAAAGAACGGTCTGTTACAGCCGTTCTCTTATAATTATTTATTATATTTAATGTCTTAGAAATAATTAATTTCCCCGATATTATTTATTCAGCTTTTTAAGTTTTTCAATAGCCTTTTCACCAATAATAAGCTCGGAGCTTTCATCTATATGAGCTATCATAGTCTTACTAACAGTTGTATATTTACCAAACTCATAAGCAGTAGAAAACAGTGAAGCAAATTTCTTTGGTTTCTCGTTAGCTCTGCTGAAGATCATATAAAACTTACCACTTTTACTGTTTTTATAAAGTTTTGTATCTACTTTAATATTTCTGGAAACAGTTGAAGAAAACTCAATAACAGTTCTCATATTATCAAAGCTGAAAACAAAATCATTAAAATCAAGTTTTTCAAGTTCTTTAATACGATTAGTTTTGTCAGTTTTCTTCGTTGAAACTGAAGAATCCTTCTTTACAATTTTGCTCTTCCTGGATTTTTTTCCAGGTTCAGCAATATCCTTTAGTCCCTGTAGATATTCACTAAGTCTTGAAATACGCTCTTCGTCATTACTGTCACCAAGCTCTTCAAGAAAACTCTTAGAAAACCTAAGACCAACTTTTTCTGTAAGATTCTTTAAAATATCAGTAAAAGCTTCATCTGAATTTTCTGAAAGCATTAAACTTATAGAATGATCAGGCAAAACTGTAATCTGCATTGGTGTATAGGAACCTGAAGGAGTATAATTAACCTCTTCTGTAGCTTTCTCCATTACCTTATGAAGAAAATCCATAGCTTCCTTTTTCTTTTCAAACAGATCTTCAAGTTTAATTCCCTGTTCATCCATATCATCTTCTGTTATTATGCAATTTACAGTATCTTTACTAACTCTTGTAAATTTCATTAAAAGCCCTGTTCCCTTCAATAAACTAGTGATTTTGAATACAATTACACAAAAACAATTATTTCATACTATTAATTATTTTATACAATAAATCATACAAAATCTTTGCTTCATCTGCATTTAAGTTTACACATGAACCAATCTTACCAGGAACACATGTAGCCTTATCTTTTAATGCTTCACCTTTTTCTGTAATAGTTACTACAAGATTACGCTCATCCTGTTCAGAACGTTTTCTTGTAATATAACCTTTACTTTCAAGCTTTTTCAAAACTGGAGTTAAAGTTCCAGAATCAAGGTAAAGACTTTCTCCTAAAGTTTTTACATTAACTTCTTTTCTCTCCCACATAACCATCATTGCAATATACTGGGTATATGTAAGATCAATTTCATCCAAATATGGTTTGTATTTTCTGATAATTTCTTTAGAGCAAGCATATAAAGGAAAACACAATTGATTTTCTAACTTTAATCCTGCATACTTTTCATTCTCGCTCACTGTTTCTACTCCTTAAATAAATCAACTTAAAACACACTATTAAATTGTACACTATTTTAAGCTAATTTAAAAGAAAAATTTTAATTATTTATAAAAACATTATTTAATTTCTGCCCCATGTGGCATTTTCTTAATAGGAATATTCGCATACAACGCAGGTACACTATTTTCACTTCCATTTTCTGTATCCATCTGTGTGATCTTAATATCAAGTCCAGATGCATCTACCTCTACATATTTAGATAATACTTCTAAAATATCATTTTTAATTCTTTCCATGATTTCAGGAGAACAACTGGACCTGTCAGATACAAGCACCAGTTTCAATCTGTCCTTTGCAACATCACTGGATGATTTTCTCTTAAAAATATCTGAAAGTTTCATTATAAAGTTCCCCCTTAGTTCTTTTTAAATACACTTGCAAGTGTTGCAAATAAACCTTTCTTACTCTCAAGATCAAGGAAAGGTACGTTTTCACCGATAATTCTATGACATATATTCATATAAGCCTGTCCTGCAAGTGAACTGTCTCCAGCCAACGGCTCTCCATTATTAGTTGCAACAACAATATTTTCATCATCTGGAACTACACCGATAAGATCAACTGCAAGAATATCAATAACATCCTCTGCAGACATCATATCTCCACGCTTAACCATATCTGGTCTAAGTCTGTTTACGATAAGCTGAGTCTTCTGAATAAGATTTGCTTCAAGAAGACCAATAATACGATCAGCATCTCTAACAGCAGAAACTTCAGGTGTTGTAACTACAAGAGCTCTGTCAGCACCTGCAATAGCATTCTTGAATCCCTGCTCTATACCTGCCGGGCAATCCATAAGTACATAATCATATTCTTTCTTAAGCTCTTCAGCAAGTGTTTTCATCTGCTCAGGACTAACACTATTCTTATCTTTTGTCTGAGCTGCAGGTAATAAGAATAAATTCTCATATCTCTTATCTTTGATCATTGCCTGCTTAATCTTACAATTTCCTTCAATAACATCTACAAGATTATAAACAATACGATTTTCAAGTCCCATTACTACATCAAGGTTTCTAAGACCTATATCTGTATCAATAAGTACAACCTTTTTATTTAATTTTGCAAGTCCAGTTCCAATGTTGGCTGTTGTAGTTGTTTTACCAACACCACCTTTTCCAGATGTAACTACTATTACTTCTCCCATAATGTCTCCATTCTTTCTTAAGTACAATTTTTTTAACTTATAAACATATTGCTTCTCAAAAACGACGCTCCATACACCATTTTTACTATATGGCCATTTTGAACAAAAGCAACCTCTGGTTCACGGACATTAGGTTCTTTCCTAATCCCCCTACGAATTTTGAGTTTCTTGCCTTTTACGGCATCTGGTGAAATTGCAATAAGTTCTCCAATTCTAACTTGAAGTGGATCCAGGCTCATAGCCATAACAAATGCATTAATATCTCCAGTTGAACCCGCAAAAGCACTTCCATGAAGCGATCCCATAACAATAATACTTCCAGTTGATGTGACCGAGGCTCCCGGTTTAACATCCCCTAATATTATCACACTAGTCTCACAGTTAATTGTCTGACCAGATCGCAAATTACCTTTAAATATTTTTGCAGTACCACTGCCAAGCTGATCCTGCATTTCTTTTAAAAGTTTGACTTGATTTTCCATCTCCTCTTGTTGTTTAAGAGAAAGCTGTTGAAAATATTCCTCTTTTTCATCAAGTTCTTTTTTCCTGCGTTCAAGCAAATACTCATCACTTAAACTAACATATCGGGAAAAAACTTTATCAAGCTCATCGTCAGCATCCACTATACATACAATTTTAACATTGCAATTTTTTCCGATAATATCAAGTACTATGTCTTCTTCTTCCTTAGATAAAACTCTGCCCTTTATAGATAATCCCATGTGACTTGATCCAAGAAAATCCTTAGCACTAAAAAACTTTTTGGCTATTTCTTCCTGAAGCTCATCAAATGGAATATCAGGATCTAAAACCAGGATGATACCCGACTTTGTACCCTTAATCACAACTTTTTGGCTCAAATTCATCCTCCATTAAAAATCTCAATACCCAATATAGTTTATCTCATTTTTAAGAAATATAAAAGAGCTATATTTTGAAAAATATAGCTCTAAATTATCATTTTTATGTTAATCTGCACCAATATCTCAAGAGCAAACAACAATATATGAAAATATCTGGATTACTGTAAGTGAGCCTGCTTAGCAACTTCTTCAGCAAAGTTCTCGTTCTTCTTTTCGATACCTTCTCCAGTCTCGAAACGAACAAATCTCTTAATCTTGAAGTCTGCACCAGTAGCCTTTGCAACCTGCTGTACATACTGTCCAACAGTCTGCTTTCCATCTTCAGCCTTTACATAAACCTGCTCGTTAAGGCAGATTTCCTTAAGCTCTTTGTTAAGACGTCCAATAAGCATCTTCTCGATAATTTCCTGAGGTTTTCTCTTTCCTTCTGGAAGTTCTTCATTTTCCTTTGTAGCCTGAGCAAGAAGAATTTCCTTCTCATGATTCTTATATTCTTCAGAAACTTCACTCATATCAACATACTTTGGTGAAAGAGCTGCAACCTGCATAGCGATATTCTTGCAAGCTTCCTTAATTTCATCGTTAACAACGTTTGTATCAGCTTCTACAAGAACAGCAATTCTTCCTTCACCGTGAAGATAAGGAACAACTACACCATTCTGAGCTACAACCTTCTCAAAACGTCTGATGCTAATCTTCTCACTGATAACTGCTGTAATATCAACAAGTGCTTCCTGAACTGTCTTGCTGTTATCAACATTCCAGCTTTCAGCCATAAATGCATCCATATCTGCTGCATCTGAATCAACTGCCTGCTTAGCAACTGCTTCAACAAATGCCTGGAATTTCTCGTTCTTTGCAACGAAGTCTGTCTCTGAGTTAACTTCTACAACTGCTGCTGTCTGATCATCCTTAACACAGATTCTTGTAAGACCTTCTGCTGCGATTCTGTTAGCCTTCTTTTCAGCCTTAGCCTGTCCATTTTTTCTAAGGAACTCTACTGCTGCATCCATATCACCGTTAGTCTCTGAAAGAGCCTTTTTACACTCCATCATACCTGCTCCGGTAGATTCACGTAATTCTTTAACCATTGCTGCTGTGATAGCCATTTATATATCCTCCGAATATTTTTAATTTACAAGAGCCATGCAAAACCGGCATGGCTCTATATTATCTTTCTTTAATAATTACTCTGCAACTTCTTCAGTAGCTTCAGCTTCTTCAACAGGAGCAACTTCTTCAGCACCCTGCTTAGCTTCGATAACAGCATCTGCCATCTTACCAACGATAAGCTTTACAGCTCTGATAGCATCATCATTACCTGGAATGATGAAATCAAGCTCTTCTGGATCACAGTTTGTATCACCGATACCAATAAGTGTAATTCCAAGTGTATGAGCTTCCTGAACACAGATTCTTTCCTTCTTAGGATCTACTACGAAGATAGCATCTGGAATTCTCTTCATGTCTCTGATTCCGCCAAGGTTCTTCTGAAGTTTCTCAAGTTCCTTCTTAAGACCAGCAACTTCCTTCTTAGGAAGAACATCAAATGTTCCATCTTCCTGCATCTTCTCAATCTTCTTCATTCTTTCAATTCTTGTCTGAATTGTTCTGAAGTTTGTAAGTTCTCCACCAAGCCATCTCTCGTTGATGTAGTACATTCCACAACGCTCAGCTTCTGTCTTAACAGCATCCTGTGCCTGCTTCTTTGTTCCTACGAAAAGGATTGTTCCACCCTGCTCTGCAATTTCAAAAACTGCTCTGTAAGCTTCATCAACCTTAACTACTGATTTCTGAAGATCGATAATGTGGATACCATTTCTCTCTGTGAAGATGTAAGGAGCCATTTTAGGATTCCATCTTCTTGTCTGATGTCCAAAGTGAACACCTGCTTCAAGTAACTGTTTCATTGATACAACGCTCATTTTAATACCTCCAATTGGTTAATCAAACTTCCGCATCCCTTAGCCGTTCAAACATGTACAAGAGGCGTTATTCCCATACACAGGCCCTGCCCTATCAGAATTACTGACACCGAAGCAGAAACGGAAATGCGTGTTTATTTTATTTTCTGCAATCTTAATATTAGACCACAGCTTTATAAATATATCATAGTGTATTTCAATTTTCAATATAAAAATAAAAAAATCCTCTGCTTTTTTACAATCTCGATTGTTCTAAAACAGAGGAATTATTTCATATATAATCAAATTCTAATAATACTGTCTGATCAGCCATTACAAATAATAGCCGCAATCTGTTCATAACTTGAACCAGCTGGAATCTGTTTAGTTCCAGAATGAATTTTTCTGTCCATACCTTTATCAATAAGAAATCTGTTAAAGGTATATGCAGAATCAACAAGCCCCGCATTTTGCAAAACCTGTGAGGCTGTATCTGAACCTGACCCCCCTGGTATAACAACAACTATATAATGAACATCTGCAGATGCAGCAGCTGCTGCAATTTCTTCAGCACTTGCCTGTACTGATTCATTTTCCTGAATTTCGGTATCGCTTACATCGGCAACAGATGATTCAGAGGCTGCACTGCCCGCTGTCTCTGTTTGAACTTCCACAGAAGCATTAGCGGTAGACGCAGAAACTGATGACGCTGTCTGTGCTGAAGCTGATTCTGTTACACTGCTTGAAACATCAGCTGCAACGGTTTCTACTTCCTGTTCCTGTGTTTCAACCGATGAAACGAGGTTCTCATGGTTCTTATTTTCAGTAACTTCAGCACTTTCTGAAGTTTCTTCTTCCTTGCTCGTTCCTTCTTCCGCTTCTTTAGAAATTTCAGAAACTGTCTCGTCTGATACAAACTCCGTCTCGTTGACTTCTTCAGATATTTCTTTTCCTTCCGTAGATAACTGCGTACTGGATGCAGATTCATTTTCTTCATCGTCATTTTCTCCTGATTCTGATTCTTCCAGGCTATCGGTAATAATACCACTACTGCTTTGAACCATACCAAGCTCCATAGCTCTCTCTATAATTTCAGAATCGCTAAGAGTTTCTTCTCTCCCATTAAGTGCAACACCAAGAACAAGCGCTGCAAATATCATCCCAGCCCCCATACCACGGAGGTAATACTTTAATTTCATAAGCTTTAATGTCTCCCCTCGATGCAATTATATATAAAATATTAATTTCCATCAAAAAACTAATATTCTATATTAGAATAACTCAATTATCCCTGCCTCGCTCTTTTATGCTTGGTTGAAAGATCAACTACAAGCTTTACTTCTCCAATACCAACTCCAAGTTCTCTGGCAATAACCATATTTGATTTTCCTGCCTTATGCATTTCCAGAATCTGCTTATTCTGTGACATAGGATCATTGGAAGTTTTAACTGTCTGCTCCTCAGCGACATTCTTCTTTGAATCAATATCCTTAGCTGTAGCAATATTAACAACCTTTGAAGACTTATCACTATTTGGTGTAACTGAATCCTGCTCTTTAGACTGTACCTGATTCACCACCGGTTCTACAGTTTGTACAGGCATCTGATTTATTACAGGCTCTGATGCTTGTGCAGGCATCTGATTTATTACAGGCTCTGATAACTGTGCGGGCATCTGACTTATAACTGATGCTTCACTATCAGAATGCATACCATCAAAGGCTTTTAAATCCTTTAATGCATTATTTTCAATCTGTTTATCATCTAATTTATTATTATCTTCACGTGATATATTTACAGAAGTATCTTCATCAAGATAATATGAATCCATAGATATCTCATCATGTGATTTTTCTGATGTTAAATCAGCGGTTTCTGATGCTTTTCTAACTTCATCGACAAGTTCTTCTTTAAGAGCATCCTTAAGTTTTCCAGAAAAACTGTTAGATGAAACATTAACTTTTTTGGCTGCAGCAAGTTCAAGTGGAGCAAAAATATCATCTGTAACTGTCTGTGATACGTTTTGTTCTGAAGAAATTTCAGTATCGACATTAACCGTATCATTTTTTTCTTCTTTTACTCTTTCCTTTAAAGATTCTTCTACAAGTGTATCTCTTCTGTCCCCTTCTTCAAATGATGCTGTGCTTAAAGCCCTTTCCTTCTTTATATTACGTGAAAGAACTGCGGACCAGTCAGAATTTCTAAGTTCCTCTGATGAAGGCTTTTCAACACTTCTGTTATTAGCAGGATAAACAACTCTCTTTTCTTCATCATAACTTTCTCTTATTCTTGAAATGCCTGATTTTGCATCTGAATTTCCACTTAGATTATCAGAAACTACGTCATCTGATCTATCAATATTTCTTTCCATACTGATATTTGAAACATTATTTTTTATCGATGGAACCTTTGACGCAATATCCTGTGCTTCTCTTGCTGCTTCCTTGGCTTCTCTGGCTTTCTGAGTTACTTCTGAAACTGTATTCTTTAGATTTTTATGCTTATTATTAAGCATATCATACATAAACATAACTTCTTCATGGTTACCATGAATGTCCTTCATAACAGTTTCATAATACTCATTTATAGCTGAAATTTTCTCATTTGTAAGGCGATCAAGGCGTCTTTCATACTTCAAAAAGGCATCCTCAAGAGATGCCTCAACCATAGTGTCTATTGAATTTTTAACATTGTCAAGATTTTTGCCGGAAAGTCCATCTGTATCACCATTTCCCTGCCAGTCACCATCCTTCCTGGATGTACCTGCAGGAATAATGAACCCTAATATTACCGCCAAAAAACCGGCAACAATAATTATTATTTCTGTAGCGCTGATCATACTCCCCATCCCATGTAAATATTATATCTTAAAATCGAACCCCGACGATATTTCCAAATCAATTGGCTTACCGTCTTTTTTAATCATAGTTCCAGCCATTCGCTCAAGCTCTTTAGCTGTTCTCCCCAAATTTTCTTTATTTTTCTCTTCTTTTTCTTTGTCTTTGCCGCCTTCGTTTTTATGATACTCATTACTCCCCTTTTCTTTAGCATCAAATTTCTTATTGCCAAAGTCGGCATTTTCTTTCTCCTGGACAGAATTATAACGCTGATTAACCTCTTTGTCGAATTGATTTTGAAAATTAATCTGGTCAGTCAGCCCTTTTGCCCCATCATCAACTTGTTTTAAATGACTTACATCACTGGTTCTTACAATAGTTCCCTGTAGATCTACCCTGTTTATAGACATGCAGTCACCTCCCCAAATTTATTGTATCAGAAAGGAGTGATTTTTACATCACCATCTTTTAAAACAAATCTACTATATTTTACATTTTTCTTGACAACCATTGACATTTCCCCAATTGTCACGGTTATTCCAGGATAAGCATTGTCTTCGACAAGTACTTCGGCATTCTTTGAATCAGCAAATTTTTCCTGTAACTGGGTAAATTCTTCAGAATCCTTTGCAATTTTCTGATTTAATGTCTTATTAATAAGATTTACCTGCTGTGCATATTGTAACTGCTCTGGAGTAAACTTTGCACCAGATTTTATCTTTTTTGTTATTCCTTCAAGTGTAGGCTTTATAGTTTCAAGTTTTTTCTGAGCTTCTACAAGACCCTTTTGCAATTCTTTCATTCTTATTTTCAAAGTAGGATCTACTCCGACTTCAATAAGTGTATTAGCACCCATTTCAGAACCTAACGCCTTTGCCGAAACCTTTTCCCCTGCACATACTCTTCCGCCTGCGATAAAACCTTTGCGTCCTGATACATTGACCTCTGTTCCAGCAAATATTGTTGCATGCATTATTGATTCTGATGTAACAGAACCCTTAACCTGTACAGTGGCATTTTCAATAAATTTGGTAACAAGATTACCTTCAGCAGTAATCTTACCCTTCCCCATTCCATTTATTCCACGCTCAAGAATAACATCTGCACCAGAATTAAGTTCAGCACCTTCAACTATTCCTTTAATATGAATGTTTCCACCAGCTTTTATAGAAAAGCCTGAAGCAACTATTCCATTAACCTGAACACTGCCTTCATACTCAATATTACCTGTTGAAACATCAACATTTTCAAGAGTCATTACATTAGAAACAGTTACTTTACCTTCTTTTAAGGTAACATGTCCTGATGTAGCTGCTGTAAGCTCTGTTTTTTCTTCATTAATATTGACATTTTTGCCATATTTTAATATTGCTGATTTAACTGTATGAGGCTTTATTGCATCATTGTAAATATTAATTCCAGGATCTCCTCTGTCTTCCATATGAAGAATAGCAAGAACATCCCCCTCCTCACAGTTATTAATCAAATTCAGATGAAAATAATCGACGCTTCCATCTTCCCTAAGTGTTGGTTTTGGGCGCAGATTAACATTAAATTTATATTCCACATATGCATTATGACCTTCTCTGACTTCAAGGCCCTTAGCAATGACAATTTCTTTACAATAATCTCTTTTTAAAAAAAATTCGTGGATTGCATCCACATCTACTCCATAAGTGATTTTTCTATATTGAAGGTCTTTTATAACCTCATCCTCTGTCATAAGTTCAGCACCTTCTGAAGGAGGATAAAAAACAGCTGTGACAGTCATCTTATCTTTTGAAACATCAAGCCTGTAATTTTCTCTAACAGGCATAATCTTAGCCTCATTAAAAAAAACAGGTTCTCCGCTTGCTTCTGTCACAGCATCATTAATTACAACTACATCGTATTCAATTTTCAGGTCGTCAAGATAATCCCTAACAATATTGACATCAAGATTTTCACCACCATCCGTAGGTGGATAAACTTTTAGAGCTGTCCCTTTATCCGTTATCACAAGATTAAAATATCCGTTCATATTATCTCCCCAAATTGAATTATCTGAGTTCTGTTAAGATACCGAGATATTTACCTAGTTTTTCTCTCATTTTCTGTAAAGCTCTCGTGTGCAATTGAGAAACTCTTGACTCTGATACTTCAAGAACATTGCTTATTTCCTTCAAAGTAAGTTCTTCATAATAATAGAGCAAAATAACTTTTTTCTCTTTATCTGTAAGGAGCTCTAGAGCTTCTGCAAGCATTTTTTTCAGTTCAGCTTTTTCAATTGCTTCTTCTGGCTTAATAAATCCAGCTGAAGCATTATTAACATCTTCCTTAACATCACTTCCCTGATCCATAAATTCATTCAGAGAAACAACATTTGTAACTTTCATCTGATTCTGCCAATTTGCATACTCATCTTCAGAGATATCCATCTTTTTTGCAATTTCAGCATCAGAAGCCACGTGACCGGTATCTCTTTCTATTTCTTTAATGGCAGTATCAATCTTTTTCTGTCTTTGTCTTATTGTTCGCGGTATCCAGTCCATCTTTCTTATCTGATCAAGAATCGCACCACGAATACGAAGGCTTGCATAAGTTTCAAACTTTACATCCTTCATAAGATCAAATTTATCAATAGCATCTATAAGTCCAAAAATGCCATAACCAACCAGATCATCATATTCTACATTAAAACCAAGATACATAGAAAGTCTTCCTGCTACCAGCTTAACAAGTGGTGCATACTCCAATATGAGTTTTTCACGCAGTTCTGATGACTTGGTTTTTGAATATTCATTCCATAACTTGCTTCTGCTCGCTTCATCCATAAGTTAAACAACTCCAGCTATGATTTTTCGTTATCTTCATCATTGTCTGTCTCATCAGCACCCGGTATTTCACCACCATTTTCTAAAGCTGCTGCTGCAGCGGCTTCTTCAGCCTCTTTTGCAGCAGCCTCTTCTTCTAAACGTCTTTCTTCTGCCATGTTGACATCCATAAAATGAACAATAACTTTTTCTAGTACAAAGCCAAATGTCAAAAATATAAGTACACAGGCAAATACTATTACAATCCATTCGCCAAACACAAAACCTCTGATAAAGGTCACAATTGAAACAATAGCTGTTCCAAATAATGTAACGAAAGGTGTTATTAATTTTGTTTTTTCAGCTTCATTAACAAATTTTAGTTTCATATGATTTTTTCAGGCTTACCAACAGCCCTAATTACATAATTACCATTTTCAGGATAAAAAATTACGGTTCTACCATAACTATCACCTGTATCCTTAGCAAGAACAGGTATATTTAATTCTTTTAGTTTTTTCAATGATGCTTCAACATTTCTGTCTCCAACTCTCATCGCATTATTACTTGACTGAAAAGCAAACATTTGCGCTCCACCGGCAATCTTGGCAACCAGCCTTCCTCGATTAGCGCCTTTGGCAACTACCCTTTTTATTAATTCTTCAATTCCTGTATCTGCAAACTTTGGAATATTAGAATTATTTTTTATTTCTTTGGAATCGGGAAGCATAATATGTGCCAGTCCGCCAATCTTTGTTACCGGATCTCTTACTGCAATGCCTACACAGGAGCCCAAACCCAGAGTTGTTATTCCATCTGGGGCAACGCAAATATTCAGATCAGCCATTCCAACTTTAATAATCTGACTCATTAGCTAGCTCCTTTTCATCAGCTTATCGTAATATCTCCCATACCAAGAGATGATAATATCTTTGAATATCCATCCATATCAGGTAAAAGAATAAAATATCCACTCAAAGCTTCATCAAAAAACATAGTTTCTATTAAAAGGATCTTATCTCCCATCATACCAAATTCAATTGCCGGTACGCTGAGAATAGCCCCTGCCATATCTATTGCAAGATACGGTACAGATGGTAACATTTTAAGATTTGTCATCATTGATAATGAATTCAGATAAGAACCGGTAATAATATTACCAACTTCTTTCATGGCTGATAATTCAACATCATTGAAAGGCTCTTCATCAGGTTTTGGATCCTGCATCATAAGTCTGTCAACAAGATGTCTTGCTGCAACCTGACCAAGGAGAAACATAATACTTCCTTCAATATCTCCTTCAATAGCCAGATATATACCAGCCATAATCTGTTCAGCACCACCCATAAGATCTCCAACATCTTTAAAATCAAGGAGTCTTACCTGTGGGACTGACATATCAACCTTCATTCCAAGCATCTGTGCAAGCGCAGTTGTAGCATTTCCGGCACCAATGTTACCAAGTTCCTTTAATATATCAAAATAAGTGTTGGACAATTCGTCCAGATTCATTTCTGCCAATACTTCGTCCTCCTTAAAAAGAGTCAGGTGTCAGTTATTGCTGTACTTTTTCTTTAGATGATTTTTCTTTAACATCTCTCTCACTTTCAACAGCCTGAAGATCAAGAATAGAAACAAGTCCATTTTCATGATGACCTACGCCGCTAATGAAAGTAGCATTTTTTTCCTGCTTCTTGCTATCATAACTGACTTTTTCGATATTATTTGCACTAAGAGTAAGAACCTGATTAACCTGATCAACTATAATTCCAATAAGATCTCCCTCAGAAGCCTTTAAAATAATAATTCTAGTCTTATCAGTTATCTCATCATCTTCTATTCCCATTTTACGTCTAAGACTCATAACAGGAACAATTTCACCTCTGATATTGATAACGCCCTTCAGATAATCCTCAACCTGAGGAACTCTTGTTATCTGCTGCATTCTAACAATGTTATCAATATATTTAATATCAATGCCATAAGATTCATCACCGAGTCTTATAACTATAAATTGAATAAGTTCGCCGATATCGGCTGTATCTCTTAATTCGTTCATAATATGCTCCTTTAGTATAAAAAATGAAACTAAAAGTTATCGTTATACCAATGCATTAGTATCAAGAATAAGTGCAATTTCACCATCACCAAGAATAGTTGCACCGCTGATCATCTTGCACTTGTTAATATACTTACCTAGTGGTTTGATAACAATTTCCTGCTGACCCATAAGTTCATCAATAACAAGACCAACAAACTGTTCACCTTTCTTAGTTATAACTACTATAAGGTCTTCATCAGGAGACTTTTCACTATCAATGTCAAGTACTTCATTAAGTCTTACTATTGGAGTAACATTTCCACGAAGGTTAATTACTTCTTTATTTTCAACAAATTTAAGATCCTGTGGAGAAATATCTTCAATACTCTGGATTGAATCAAGAGGAATAGCATATTTCTCATCACCAATTACTACCATCAGTGCCTGAATAATAGCAAGTGTAAGAGGAAGTCTTATGATCCATGTTGAACCTTCTCCAAGTTTTGTCTTTACATCAACTTCACCACTAAGAGATTCAACCTTTGACTTAACAACATCAAGGCCAACACCTCTACCTGATATTTCAGATACCTGTTTAGCAGTAGAGAATCCAGGATGGAACAAAAGCTCTACAGCCTGTTTCTCTGTAAGAGTATCAGCCTGTTCACGTGACATGATGCCTTTTTCAATAGCTTTATTCTTAACAGCTTCAGCATCAATACCATTACCATCATCACCAACTTCGATAACAACGCTGTTACCATCCTGAAATGCGTGCAGGAAGATCTGTCCAACTTCAGGCTTACCTCTTTCAGCACGAAGATTTGAATCATTTTCAATACCATGATCAGCACTGTTCCTAAGAAGATGCATAAGAGGATCACCGATTTCATCAACAACGGTTCTATCCATTTCTGTATCTTCACCAGTCATGGTAAGTTCCATTTTCTTACCAAGAGACTTATTCAAATCTCTAATCATTCTTGGGAATTTCTGTAATACGCTTTCAATAGGTACCATTCTAACTTTCATGACTGATTCATGAAGATTAGTTGTAACACTTTCAAGGTATTCAATCTGTTCATTAACGTCACTACTTATACCTGATGTATTTGCTGCTGAAATAAGAGAGTTCTTTGCAATGATAAGCTCACTTACAAGATTCATTAAAACATCAAGTTTTTCTATATCAACACGAACTGTTCTGTTAACAACAGGCTTTCCAACAGCTTTCTTATTATTTCCAGCTGCCGGTGCTGCCTCCTTCTTAGGAGCTGGTGCAGGCTTTGAAGCTTCTTCCTTCTTAGGAGCTGGTGCTGCGGGTGCTGCTGGTGCCTCTGCTGGTGCTGCTTCTTTTTCTGCTGCAGCAGATCCATTAGGATCAAAATCAGCTATTTCACAGCTTTCAATTTCTGAAACACCTAGAACAATTTCTTTAATTTTGTCTTTTTCTTCTTCAGTAGAAATAATAAGGCTGAAATCAAATTCGAACTTCTCATCTTCAATATCCTGGGTTGAAGGTTCTGATGCAACTATTTCACCAACTTCCTCAATTCCCTTAAATACAAGAAAAGCTCTGGCTGCTTTCAAGATACATGATTCCTGAACTTTAACGTTAAGTCCGTAAATCTTCTTACCCTGACCCTGAGCATCCTCAATTGTGCCTTTTATAGAATCGTCTATCTTTATAGAATTATATCCAGTCTGATTTGCATCATCCTGTTCTGCTGCCGGTTCTGCTTCTTTTGCTGCTGGTTCTGCAGCAGCTGCAGCTACAGTTCCGCCGCTTTTTCCTGCTCTGATATCAGCAAGTGCCTGGATAAGATTAGCATTTTCCTCATCACCTTCATCCTGTGTCTCTGTTACGTTATCAACATACGCCTGAATAGCGTCCAGACACTGGAACAGTGTATCGATCATACTGCTTTCAATTTTAAGTGTACCATTACGAACATCAGAGAATACATCTTCCATATCATGGGTAAGCTGCTGCATGTGCTTATAGCCCATAGTACCAGCCATACCTTTCATAGAGTGTGCTGCTCTGAAAATTTCATTGATACAATCCTCGTTAGTAGGGTCCTCTTCTAGTTGCATAATACTGTCATTCAGATTCTGAATGTGTTCCTTTGCCTCATCAAGAAAGACACCAAGATACTGAGAAACATCCATATTCCTTTACCTCCATATAAGTAAACCGAATAGAAATAAATACTTTGAATGGAGGCAAAAGGAATATTATTTATTATTTACTTTACGCCTACATTCATTATGATTTCCTGGGCAATATCATCAAGTTTTACAACCTGATCAACAAGTCCAGCTGTTGCTACTGCTTTAGGCATGCCATAAACTGTGCAGGAATCCTGATCCTGTCCTATGACATGTACTTTTTTTCTGGATTTAAGATTCTTAATTCCTTCAGTTCCATCGGCCCCCATACCTGTCAGAACTGCACAGCAAACCTCATCAAAATCTGAATCCATAAGCGACTCATACATAAAGTTAGCACAAGGTCTTACACCTTCTCTTGTAGGACCATCCACATAGTGGATAGTATGCTTTCCGCCTGATGTAATAACATGCATATGCTTTCCGCCTCTTGCGATATAAACTGTTCCTGCCTGAAGAACGTCTCCTTCAGCAGCTTCCTTAACATGAATATCACTTAAGGAATCAAGTCTTTCTGCAAGCGAAGCTGTAAAGCCTTCTGGCATATGCTGTACCAATACAACTGGAGTTTTCAGATTCTTTGGAAGTTTAGGAATTACAGATTGAAGAGCTCTTGGTCCACCGGTAGAACTTGCAATTGCAACAATCTTATTACCGGTAACCTTACTTGCGTGCTTACTTACAATCTCAACCATCTTCTTCGAAGCTTTAATCTCATCGATAGAAAACGCTTTTGATGTAGGAGCTTTACTTTCACACACAGCTGCAAGAGTATTGATAAACTGTGAAGTAAAGTTCTCGCCTCGACAATCTGAAGCTCTATCTGGTTTATGAACAAAATCCAAAGCACCAAGTTCAAGACAATCAAGCGTGACTTTTGCACCTTCTTTTGTATCAGTACTTGCCATCATGATTTTTGCTTTTATTCTGTTCTTATTTAATTCTTTCAGAAGAGTTATTCCATCCATTCTTGGCATGTTAATATCAAGAACTACCGCGTCATAACTTTTCTTCTTCAAAATATCCAGTGCTTCAATTCCGTCTTTAGCTTTATCTTCTACTGTAAATCTTGAATCCGAATTAATAATATCACTAAGAACAGTTCTCATAAGTGCAGAGTCATCAACTATAAGTATACGTTTCATTTCAACCTCTTTTCTCGCCTTATTTTATGCGGCTTTCAGCTAATTGTCTTAATAATTAAATAAAAATAAAAAATTTATTGATTATTTCTAATTTACGTTTGCTTCTTTCTAATTTTACGTTCTTCTTCAAAAATATAATGAATAATATCTTCTCTGGAAGTCTCATCAATAACGGTATACTTGATTCTATGTTCAAATAATCCCGGCCTACTCTCTAATTCTCTGACCATTAAAACCTGAGAAACCATTTGATATTCCTTTGACGGATTATCCGGTAAATGATAACTACAATAAATTGTACTTCCCTCTTCGTATTTAAAATTAGCAACAAATCGAAGTCCACCACCACTTATATCAACAACAACGCTCCTTTGCATAGGCTTATTCTGCCCAAGCATATAGCTCCAGTTGTATTTAACTGCATTGACCTCGTCTTCAGTAAAAAGTCTCGATTTTAGCTCCAGTGCACAACTGAATCTATAATATTCTCTTCTTTGAAGTCTGGAAATATTACTGGTAAGATCAAGTACCAGCATGTAAATATTATTACTACGATATCTGTCAGAAATTTTTGAATAGCATTGAAACAAACCCTTATTCCCATAGAAACAAAGGCTATATTCTGCATCAACTGGAAGTAAAATAAGTTTTCCTTTATCCATAGGCATAAGTATTTCTATCTTATCCTCTGATAATATATCCGATATTTTACTATTGTAGATTTTCTTGGACCTCTCATCATCATTCAACCAGGTCCTGCCATTAGCTTTTAACTCTACCCTGTTACCCGGCGAAATATAATCCGATAGCATCACTTACCCCCTCTATATTTTATGTTTGTGTTGTAGACGTATTATTAAGCTTTCTTTCTCTGATAATATGAGAAAAAAATGCTGCCATACCTCTTGGCTTAACAACTGGTGAAGCATCTGGATTAGTAAGTATCCCTGCAATATTTTCAAATGCTTTTGCCGATTTTGCTGTCGGATAAGCTATTGAAACTGGTGACTGCTGCATAACGCTTTTAGCCAGAAGCTGATCCTGAGGAATTGCACCCAAATATGTCAAAGGCAGCTTCTGATATCTTGCTACAACTGCATTTAACTTATTAAAAAGCTGCTGTCCTTCTTCATCAGAAGTAACTCTGTTTGAAACAACTTTTATCTTCGTATTTTCTTTAGAGAACCTTGGATACTGATTCAAAGCTTTTAGCAAAGAATATGAATCAGTAATTGATGTAGGCTCTGGTGTAGTAACAAGAATAATTTCTCCACTTGCTACGAGAAACTCAAGAACCGCATTAGAAATGCCTGCTCCAGTGTCTATAATAATAGTATCGGCAATTGCATCCAATTCCGCAAGATTAACTATTATATACACAAGATAATCCCTGCTTAAATTGTACATGCCTGATATACCTGAGCCTCCAGAAATAAAGCCCACATCCATAGGTCCCCATGTAATTACATCTTTAATATTCTTTCCCTGATAAATCAAATCAGAAAGATTATGCTTGGGAATAGTACCAAACATTATTTCTATATTTGCAAGTCCAAAATCTGCATCCAGTATTACGACTCTTTGCCCCATTTTTCTAAATTGAATTGCAAGGTTTATCGCCACATTGGACTTTCCAACCCCACCTTTTCCACTTGTTACTGTTATAACTCTGGCCAAAGGTCTTTGAGGTGCAGAAGAGGCTTTAATAATATTTCTTAACTGCTGCGCCTGATCCATATATTTATACCTGATGACTACCTGTTATGACCACCCAGGAGCCCTTTCACTATCTTTTGTGCATCAAATACTGCTATATCATCCGGAACATTTTGTCCGTTTGTTATATAAGACATCGCTGCCCCTGTCCTCATTCTAATATTATACAGGTTACCTGCCGCTGCTGTCTCGTCCATTTTTGTAAAAATTAATTTATAACTTACCATTTCAGCATAACAATCACATATTTCTGTTAAATCTCTGTACTTTGTAGTAGCGCTAAGTACAAGAAAATTTTCAATATCCATAAGTTCACTAAGTGTATCAATAAACTTTTTGGTATTTTCTCTTTGAGCCACGTCATGCAAAGGATGTCCGGCTGTATCAACCATCAGGTAATCATAATCTTTAAAATCCTCTGCTGCCTGCTTCATCTCATCTATTGAATAAATAACTCTGAAAGGAATTTCCAAAATAGATGCATAAGTGCGAAGCTGCTCAGCGGCTGCAATTCTATATGTATCAATAGTTACAAGTGCTACTTTCTTTTTTTGTGTCAGATAAAGCTGTGACGCCAGCTTTGCTATAGTTGTTGTCTTTCCAACTCCTGTAGGTCCTATAAACACTTCAGCTTTTACTCCGGAATCAGATGGAGTAATTGTTTCAGTCTTACCAAACTTCAAAACCATCTTCTGATATACATTCTCAAGAGCATATTGAAGAGGTGTGTTTGCTTTAGTTACCTTTTCTATTTCATCAGTAAGCTGATTTGCATACTTTTCATCAACTTCATTTTCCAAAAGTGTATTATAAAGAACCTTAATAAATGAGATTGCTTCTTCTGAAGTCTCATTTTTTCCTACTGTAACCTCACTGTGATGTTCTTCACCCTTTTTTACTTCTTCTTCAACAATATCTTCTTTCTCATTTTGTCGAATATTCTGTTCTAAAAGCGAATGAAGACTATCAAGTTTTTCTTCTATTATACTACTATCATCTGCTTTTCTTACATCAGTTTCTAAATTTTTAATAGGTGCAACCTGAGGTGCAGGAGCAGATGGTATAACCGGTTTAATTACCGGCTGAATCGGAGTTCTTTCATTTTCCTCTTCAAGTGCAACGGTCACTTCGACCTTCTGTGGTTTTAAGAATGCAAAAAAGCCACTGTTCTTTACAGGTCTTACATTCATTATAACTATACCGTTCCCCAACACCTTTTTAGCTTCTTCTGTAGCCTCTTGTTCTGTTCTGGCTGTAAACTTTTTTATAATCATTTATGCAGTCACCATCCCCACTGATTGTAATTCAATATTAGGTTCCACTTCGTTATATGAGATTACGATCAGATCTTTATAGTAATCCTCCGTCATTTTCTTAAAATACATTCTGACAATAGGTGAAGTCATAACGATAGGACTTCTACCAGCGTCTTCTAATTTCTTGGCCTGATCACCCACCGATTTAAGAATTGCCCTTGTACGTGAAGGATCAAGTGTTAGATAAGCACCTGTCTCTGTCTGCTTTACACTATTCATTATTTCCTGCTCAATCTTAGGATCAAGAGTAAGAACTGATGCAGTCTCGCCTGAGACAAAATATTTACTGGAAATTGCTCGTTTCAAACTCTGTCTTACATATTCTGTTAAAATATCAGAATCATGAGTAGACGGTGCATAATCTGCAAGTGTTTCAAATATAGTTACAAGGTCTCTTATTGATATACCTTCTTTTAATAGATTCTGAAGTACTTTTTCTATCTCACCAAGTGTCATCAGCTTAGGTACAAGTTCATCAACAAGAGCTGCATGATTCTCCTTAAGATTATTAACAAGATTCTGAACATCCTGTCTTGTAAGAAGCTCTGCAATATGTTGTCTTATGACTTCAGTAAGGTGAGTAGCAATAATAGATGGTGGATCAACTACTGTATAACCATAACTTTCAGCTCTTTCCCTCTGGCTTTCAGTTATCCAGATAGCAGGCAAATGGAATGATGGCTCAAATGTAGGAATACCAGTTATTTCTTCCTCAACCATACCCGGATTCATTGCCATATAGTGATCAAAAAGAATTTCACCATCACTTATCTGTATACCTTTAATTTTAATTATATATTGATTAGGATTCAACTGAATATTATCTCGAAGACGGATAATAGGAACAACAGTACCAAGCTCAAGAGCTATCTGTCTTCTGATCATAACAACTCGGTCAAGAAGATCTCCACCCTGATTAACATCTGCAAGAGGAATGATTCCATAACCAAATTCCAGTTCAATAGGATCAACCTGCAAAAGAGAAGTAACATTCTCAGGTTGCCTTATCTCTTCAGCCTGCTGCTCTTCTTCAGTAGCAGCTGCCTCTTCAATCTTTGCAGTCTCAATAGTACCCTGCATACTTCTTGCTACAACTATAAATATCATACCCATTGCAACATACAAAACTGTTGGTAGTGGTGAAAAAATACCCAGGAAAGAAACAACAGCTCCCACCAGATATAAAACCTTTGGCATACCAAAAAGCTGTTCTATAAGTACATGACCAAAGTCTGCTTCTTTTGAGCCCTTGGTAACAAGAATACCTGTTGAAAGAGATATAAGAAGTGAAGGAATTGAACTTACAAGACCATCACCCATTGTCAGTATTGTATATTTGTTCACTGCTTCACCAATATCAAGTCCCTGACGAAGCATACCCATCATAATACCACCAACAATATTTACACCTGTAATTACAAGACCAGCAGTAGCGTCTCCCTTAACATACTTGGAAGCACCATCCATAGCCCCAAAGAAACTTGATTCTTCCTGAATCTTATCTCTTCTTCTTTTAGCTTCTGCATCATCGATTGCTCCTGTATTAAGATCTGCATCAATAGCCATCTGCTTACCAGGCATAGCATCAAGTGTAAATCTGGCTGTAACCTCTGCAACTCTTTCAGAACCCTTATTGATAACCATGAACTGAACAATTACAAGAATTATATAAACAATGATACCTACGATTATATCGTTTCCACCAACGAAAGAACCAAATACCTGAATAACTTCACCCGGATCACCTGTTGTAAGGATAAGTCTCGTAGAAGAAACATTAAGTGAAATTCTGAATATGGTGGTAAACAAAAGAATTGTAGGGAAATTTGACATTTCAAGAACTTCCTGCACAAACATAGCTGTGAACATAATTACAAATGACAGACAAAAGTCAAATGCAAGAAGAACATCCATTAAAAAGTTGGGGATTGGAATGATCATCATAACAACCGCTGCAACCAGATAAAGTGCAACGCCGTAATCATAGACACGATTCATTATTTTGGTCTTGTCCATACCGTTTTGTCCCCTCCTTAATGATATTTTTGAAAATTAATCCAAAATAAAATTATACATAATAATAATACCACTTCTACAAGATTTAGTATAGTAAATTCTACATCTTGTGTAAGTGGTATCTAAAATTTTTATAAAAAAATCCAAAATATTTGATTTATGCTTTTCCTTTAAGATGATAAACGAATGCAAGTACCTCTGCAACTGCCTTATAGAGCTCCGGAGGGACAAAATCACCAATTTCCACATTTGCATACAACATCCTTGCAAGGGGCTTGTTCTCTACTATCTCAATATCATTTTCTTTTGCAACATCCTTTATTCTCTGTGCAAGATAATCAGATCCCTTGGCAATTACTCTTGGAGCCTCATATTTATCTGCTTCATATAAAATCGCAACTGCATAGTGAGTAGGGTTTGTGATTACAACATCAGCTTTGGGAAGTTCCTGCATCATACGTCTCATTGATGCCTCTCTCATCCTCTGCCTCTGTTTGCCCTTTATCTGAGGATCTCCTTCAGTATTCTTATATTCATCTTTTACTTCCTGTTTGGTCATCATAAGGTCATCATGATGTTTTTTCCTCTGATATATCAGATCGATAACTGCAACAATCATATAAACTGCAGCTATTCTTATACCAAGATCTATAACAATAGTACCCATAAGTCCTATGGCCTGCTTTAAAGGCATGTCATACAAAACAAACAATGAGTAATCCATTCCGGTAAAATATGTATAGATAATAATAAAAATAATTAATAACTTAAGTATAGATAACCCAAGGTTTACAAGTGATCTTACAGAAAAAATCTTCTTCATGCCACTTATTGGATTAAGCTTATTAAACTTTGGCTTTATTGGTTCTGAAGTAACTTTAAACCCTATTTGAATATAATCAGCAAGAAGGCTGACCACAACGCCTGTAATAAAAAACGGAGCACAACATAAAAGCACAGTCAAAAGAACATGTATAACAATAGATCTGTACCTTGCAGTTTGAATATATCCATCATAAAGCTTTACGCATTCAGGAATATCATTATAAATATATTCAAAAGTATTTGTAAAAATCTGTCCTATAAAGCCATAAAAAATCCTTATGAGAATAAATAAAGAAAGCAAAGTAAAGGCAGTTGTAACTTCTTTACTAAGAGCTACCTGTCCTTTTTTTCTGGCATCTTCTTTCTTTTTCGATGTAGGTTCTTCGGTTTTTTCACCACCAGGTCCATCTTTTGCAAAGAACTGAAGATCATATTCAACTAAAATAGATTTTGTTTCTAAAATTTCATTGATCATCTTTTCACCAATAATAACCAGTTCAAAAGTTACTCAGGAGTAATTGCAGAAGCAAATGCATTCATAAGCTCTCTCATATTTACAAAAATAAAATCAGAAGCCTGATACATCATACCTGCTGTTAAATATAAAATCATAAGCCCAATTATTACCTTAATCTGCATACCAACAGCAAACATGTTAAGCTGAGGTGCTACTTTTGCCATAACACCAAGCATTACATTTATTACAAACGTAACAACAAAGACTGGCAGACATATTCTAAAACCAATTACAATATATCCACTCACAAAATCCAGAAAGCTTTGCATAAGCTCATCAGTTCTTAAAACAGCACCATTTAACGGAATAAGCGTAAAAGTATCTGCCAAAGCTCCAATAAGATACTTATACATACCGCTTAATATAAGCATAATAGCAAGTACCTGCTGATACAAAGCTGCTGTAATTGTTATATTTTCTCTTGTCCCAGGATCCATGATAGTAGCCATGGAAAGTCCAGTCTGCATATCTACAATATTACCTGCAAACGCTGTAATAGCCTGGCAAAGCTTTGCTGCATAGCCAATAAGCCAGCCTGTTACAATTTCTTTGATAACTATGACCGCATATCCTACCGGAGTGTTATAATCAAGTGTTTCCAGCGGAACAGCCCCATAAAGTAATATTGAAAATAGCAAAGAGAAACCAATCTTTATTCTTTGAGGAATTCCATCAGTATTAAAAAAGGGAGCTACATATACAAAAGCAAGCACCCTTACAAAAATAAGCAGAAATACTTCAAGATCCCCATATCTAAATGTATAATCTATCATATTAATCTGATTCCCTTAGATATCCTGAATATTCATATTTTAAATCAATCATTATATTCAAATCAGCAAAATTTACCTTGTATATAAACTAAAACTTGTCCACAGATTGGTAATATAAGTAGTTATTTCTGTAGCCATCCAGTTTCCAAGTAAAATTAGTCCAAGAAAAACACCTATTATTTTGGGAACAAATGTTAATGTCTGTTCCTGAATGGACGTAACAGTCTGAAATATTGATACTGTAAGACCTACAACCAATGAAATCAAAAGCATTGGACCTGCAACCTTAATTACAAGAAACAGTGCTGAGCTGATAATGGCATTGACATCATCTACTGACATTTTTTATTCCCTCCTTAATAAAAAGTTTTAACAAGACTACCGATAATGAGACTCCATCCGTCTGCAAGAACAAATAACAATATCTTAAACGGCATAGAAATCGTGGTAGGCGGCAGCATCATCATACCCATACTCATAAGTACTGATGCAACTACCATATCAATTACAATAAATGGAACATATATAAGGAATCCTATAATAAAAGATGTCCTAAGCTCACTAATAATAAAGCTTGGTACAAGAACTGCATTGGGAATACTGTCAAGTTCACCGTCCCAGTCTATATTATCAATATCCATAAAAAGTCTTACGTCCTTGGTCTGAGTCTGTGCATACATGAACTCTCTGATTGGAACCATAGCTTTTTCAAACGCTTCATCCTGATCAATTTCATAATTTTCAAATGGAACGATCGCATCGTTATATACTTCATTAAATGTTGGTTCCATAATAAAAAATGTAAGAAAAAGAGCCAGTCCAATAAGAATCTGGTTAGGTGGAGCTGTCTGTGTTGCAATAGCCGCTCTTGTAAAATGAAGAACAATAAGAATCCTCGTAAAAGAAGTCATCATTATTATAAGAGTCGGTGCAATAGCAATTAATGTAAGAGTTATAAGTATTCTTAAAGCACCATTAACTGTACCATTACCATCATCATAAGTAACAGTAACTGTATTAGCTATATTAAGCTTACTAAGATCATCAGTTGTTTCTGATGCTCCAGGATCTTCAATATTTGTTCTTTCATTTGTAGATCCTGTTAAATTTGTATCTCTATCTCTTGTGGGATCGGTTACAGTAGTCTCATCTACATAAGTAGTTTGTGAATCTGTAGCGTTAACGCTGACAGAACATGTACCAAAAAGAAATCCAAACATGACAAATAAGAGTGCAGCACATATAACTGCCCTCTTTAAAAGACTCTTTATACTCCCGTCTTTAATTCTTTGTTTCATACCAATTCCCCGGGCCATGTAGCCCAATCACTTCTTCCCGGATACTTCTTTCTTGAATTTTGAAAGCAGCTCCTTAAAATCAATTTCCTGTGCCTGGTTCTCATCCTGAAAAACAATTTCTTCCTCAGAAAGATCCGTCAGTTTTGTAACTGTATCTTTGCACACAACAACAGAAACATACTTTTTCCCGATTTTAATAATCTGAATATATTTATTAGGGGATATTCTGTATGTTTCAATTATCTCAATATTTGATCCTATGCTATTTACCTTCTGGTAATTCGCAATATAGCGAGTTACAAAGAAGGTAAGCATTAGGACAAATATAAAAATTATAACTACAGTAAAAAACTGAGCAAGCGAAGAAGCAGTCATTATCCAATGACCTTCTTTACAGCCTCAAGAACACGATCAGCCTGGAAAGGCTTAACAATAAAGTCACGTGCACCGGCCTGTATAGATTCAATAACCATGGCCTGCTGACCCATTGCAGAACACATAATAACTACAGCATTAGGATCGCCCTGTTTAATAGCCTTAAGTGCCTGAATTCCATCCATTTCAGGCATTGTGATATCCATAAGTACAAGATCTGGTTTGAGCTCATTATACTTCTCTACAGCTTTAGCACCGTTCTCGGCTTCTCCAGCAATATTGTATCCATTTTTACTAAGGATATCTTTAATCATCATACGCATAAATGCTGCATCATCACATACAAGGACATTTTTTGCCATTTCGTTTACCCTCTCTTTTATTGAATTATTTCAGTTACTCTCACGCCAAAACTTTCTTCGATTACTACTACTTCTCCCTTGGCAACAAACTTGCCATTGACCAGTACGTCTACCGGCTCACCTGCGACTTTATCCAGTTCTATAATAGTTCCTGGAGCAAAGTCGAGTATATCTGAAATTGGCTTAGCGGTTCTGCCAAGTTCAACCGTAACTTCAAGTGGTACATCTTTTATTATACCAATATTTTCTCCACCTGGCAAAATTGATGAACCACCGGCAAAATTTTGGAACTGAGCCGGCTGTATATTCATCATTGGCTGCATCGGCATCTGCATCATTGGCATTTGCTGCATCGGCATACCCTGCATTGGCATTTGCTGCATTGGCATGCCCTGCATTGGCATCTGCTGATTCATCTGTGCTGACATATCCGGCTGCATTCCCATATTAGCAATACCCATATCAGGAGCAGGACCTGAAGCTGGTGCAGGTTCCGGAGCAGCTGCCGGCATTGGTGAAGAATCATCATCACTCTTTTCATTTGTAGCTGCAATTACAGTATCCTTCAAACTCTTTGCAAAGTCAATCGGATATAACTGCATAAGTGTTGAATCAATGAGATCACCGATCTGCATTTTAAAGGAAATCTTAACAAAAGTCTGTGTCAGGAATTCCGCAATATCGCTCGGATCATCATCAATCATATCAAGAACCGTCGCCTGTGGCGGGCTGATATCTACTTTACGACTGATCATTGTAGAAAGTGATGTGGCAGATGCACCCATCATTTGGTTCATTGCCTCGGAAATAGCAGATAACTGCAATTCACCAATCTCACCTTCTGTATTAGTACCATCACCACCCATCATAAGATCTGTGATGACCATAACATCATGTTCCTTAAGTATAAGGATATTTGTACCATCAAGACCTACAGTATATTTAATCTGAACAAATACACAAGGCCTCTCATAGTCATTAATAACTGTACTCCAGTTTGCCAGCTCAACTTCCGGTGTAGTAATATTAACCTTCTGATTAACCAGCGAATAAAGTGTTGTTGCTGAAGAACCCATACTGATATTAGCAACTTCACCAACTGTATCTCTTTCAGAACTTGAAAGAAGTGATTCATCTATCTCACCACTTCCGCCGCCCGAAGTATCTGCCGGAGGATCACCCGCCGGAGCATCAGCTGCTGGAGCGTCGTCGCCTGCCGGGGTACCGGATGTATCCATTCCCGCAAGCAGTGCATTAATTTCGTCTTGTGACAGCATTCCATCCATGCTCCTACTCTTCCTCCTCTCTGATTATAGATGTAATTCTTACCGCGTACTTATTCTTCGTAGTACCAGGTAATGCAGTAAACTTTTTTATATTTCCAACAAAAATCTGCATGTCATTATTAACCTTGCTATCAAGTCTTATTATATCTCCTGCCTGCAGATGCACAAAATCACTTACAGATACATTACAACGTCCAAGTACAGCCTTTACAGGTACATCAACTCTTCTCACCATTGATTCAAGATGCTCAATATAATTTTCATCATTAAATTTCTGCATCGTTGAGAACCAATACTTGGTATTAAGTCTGTCCATAATACTCTCTAATGTAAAATATGGAAGACAGACGTTCATAAGACCTTCTGTTTCACCTATTTTAATATTAAGCGTTATAATAGCTATCATATCTGTGGGTGAAATAACCTGCGCAAACTGTGGATTTGTTTCAATTCTCTCCATTATAGGATTTATATCCAAAACAGTCTGCCAAGGCTCAACCATAAGCTGCATACAAATGGTTACAAGCTTTTCAATAAGTGGCATCTCGATATCCGTAAATGGTCTTGCCTTATCTAATGTACCACCTTCACCACCAAGCATACGGTCTATAAATGAATATCCCAGATTTGCCTGTAATTCAAGAATTATAGTACCCTGTAGTGGTAAAAAATTAATTATTCCCAAAATAACCGGATTTGACAAAGCATTACTAAATTCAGAATACGTTACCGTCTCCGAGTTTGCAACACTGACATTTACATTCTTACGAAGATAAAGTGGAAGTGTTGTAGATAAAAGACGTCCGTAATGTTCATAAATCATTTCCAGTGTACGTAAATGCTCCTTCGAGAACTTGGCAGGACGTCTAAAATCATAATCCTTAACCTTTTTCTCATCAGCGCTTTGCATCTGATCCACATCAAGCTCACCGGTACTGAGTGCTTGTAGCAGATTATCAATCTCATTTTGTGACAGTACCTCACTCAAATAGGATCACCTCTCCCGTTTCAACTACTCTAAAATTCAACTTCTTTTCCCCAGGTTGTAAAAAATTTATATCTTATATCAAAAACATACATTATCTGTATATTTTATAAGAACGAACTATTACTGAACAAGTATCTGTTCAAAGTTTACATCATATATAAAATTAGAATTATACATTTGCTGAAGAGCTTCAACAAGTTCTTCTCTGATCGCATTTGTATCAGAATTAGCTTCTTCTGCTGTATGACCTGATATAACTTCCTGAATCTTTGACTTTATAAGTGAAAGATTTGCAGTAAGTGCTTCCTCAGTGCCATAAGTTGCATAATCAGCATGCTGAGTATTCATAGAAATAACAAGATCCACAAGAGCATAATGCTGAACTCCATCATCACCTTTTTTAAGTGCGATTGTCATCTCATTATCGCCATTTATAGAAAAGGTTGCAATACTTGAAATATCAAGATTTCCTGCTGCTCCAGCCGAAAAGTTTTCCGCGCCTCCAGCCTCAAGCTCAAGTGCTGCAGCAATATCTGCAATAAGTGTAGTCGCTTTATTATTTGTTGTCATCATGGTAAACATCAAAATACCTGTCATTATTGTATTTACCAGAAGTACAGCAAGTATTAAAATAGCCAGCAGATTCTTTTTCATTACAACCTCCAAATGCATTCAGCATAGAATGTTATTTTTAATACATAGGACTAAGCGGATTATAAATTCTAATCTCTACTCTTCTGTTTTTAGCCCTTCCTTCAGGAGTGGTATTATCCGCAATAGGATCATATTCTCCTCTTCCGGAATGCTTAATATTTGCAGGATCAAGGGCAGAATTATCACAAATATAATAAAATACTGACAAAGCTCTCGCATCACTAAGTTCGTCATTATTTGCATATCTTCCTCCTGCTGAAACAGGAACATTATCAGTATGTCCTTCGATTTCAACAGTACCACCTGCATATCTTTCAAGTATTGATGAAGCTTTATCAAGTATAGGAAGGACATCCTCTTTTAAGTCTGCCTTACCTGACTCAAATAAAATAGCTCCCTGAACCGTAAGCTGTACATACTGTCCAGTATAATTCAGCTCCATAACTTCATCAATCTGCTCTTCAACCATTGCTTCCTGAATTTCTTCAGCAAGTTCTGCAGAAGCTTCCATCTGAGCTTCTTCAAGAGCCTCAGTAAGTTCTTCTGTCGATGCATTTTCAAGTGCCTCGGCAGTTGTTGCATCAGAAATAGCTGATGCAGTTCCTTCTTCATCAATAGCCTCTGTCTGATCACTTTCACCACCGGAATTATCAGAAGCCTGTGTTCCAGTATTTTGTGAACTTTCAGTCGTTGTAGATCCTGACTGTGACACACCCATTGATGTAACATAATTTGACAGCTCAGTTAGCTGTGAAACGCCATCTCCGACAAGTGCTCCATCTCCAAAGGAGGTGTCCCCGCCTTTAAAAATACCAAAAGCCGTACTAAATGATGCTGCAATCTCATCAAATTTAGCCGCATCAACTGATGACATAGCATATAGTAAAACAAAGAAGCAAAGAAGCAAGTTCATCAGATCACCAAAGGTACCCTGCCAGGCAGGACAGCCTTTCGGCGGCGGTGGTTCTTTTTTAGCCATAATCAGTCACCTCCACCACCATCACCATTGGCAGCTTCATATGCTGCTCTATCGGCTGGTGCCATAAATGCTTTAAGTTTTTCTTCAGTTACTCTTGGATTTTCTCCTGCCTGTATAGACAAAAGCCCTTCAATCATAAGTGATTTAAACGCATATTCATTTGCATTCTGTTCCTTAAGCTTTGATGCACAAGGAGTAGCAATCCAGTTTGCAAGAAGCGAACCATAAAGCGTTGTAATAAGAGCAGTAGCCATGGAAGGTCCAAGTGAAGCAGAATCAGAAAGGTTCTGAAGCATGTTAACAAGACCGATAAGGGTACCGATCATACCCCAGGCAGGTCCCAGAGATCCGATATTGTCCCAGATACCAGCAACGGCAAGATGTCTATCATTCATAGCATCTATTTCTGCCTGCATGATACTTTTAACAAGCTCCGGCTCTGTACCATCAACTACAAGTAGAAGTCCTTTTTTAAGTAAAGGCTCTTCAATACCCTGTGCTGCTTCTTCAAGTGCAAGAAGTCCTTCTTTTCTTGCAGTATTTGAAAGATCCACAATCTGCTTTATCATATCACCCGTATTATAGGGCGGCAGTTTCAAAATCTTACCAAAAGCTTTCATTCCATTGATGAATTCAGGTAATGTAACGCAGGCAAGTGCTGCAACGAACGCACCACCAAATGTAATGATAGCTGATGGAATATCAATAAAGTTAGGAATTGTCTGAAGACCACCACTGGTTGCAACACCCAGCAGCATAATAACCAGACCCATGACCAATCCAATAAGTGACGCTATATCCACGTTTCTACCCCTCTAATGTAAAAAAATCTATAGTATAACCACATTTAGTTATAGTCAAAAATATTTATCCAAGCACTCAATTATCTTTATTCCGTTATTTCGAAAAATTATTTCAAATTTAATTTTACTAGATTTTGTATCTCCTGTCTACTTTCCTTAACTATAACCTTACGTCCGGTAAACATGGTTATTATTGTATCTGGTGTTTCTTCTACAATTTCAATCATATTTTCATTGATAAGAACCTTCTGCGAATCCATTTTAGTAACTTCGATCAATGTTTTATGTTTCCTTTCATATTTATCGAAAATATATCACAAAATCCAATTTTATTTTAACACGTTTATTTTTATTTGTCTTTTATTTTATGCCTTATTTGGCGTGGTTTTGTAATTTTATTTCATTTTAAAGGATGATTTTTGAAATATTTTTTCTGGTTTATTTTGTTTTTACTCTTTGTTTATTGATTAATAATACCTAACCACAATATCTAGTAATATCACCTTTTACAATTTTTCGTAAATAGAACCTTATATAAAAGAAAAGAGAATATGAATAAGGTACCTTCATTTTAAAGTAACATTAAATTCATATCCTCTTTTATTTTTTGAAAATTTTTTTCAGCCAGTCTTATTATTATCTCTTAAGATTTGTAAGCTCTTCAAGAAGCGTATCTGATACGGTGATAATACGGCTGTTTGCCTGGAA
>JAILEJ010000492.1 GCA_024688095.1 Butyrivibrio sp. | reverse complement strand
ATCGGATGTCAGTCATGTATGAGAATTGGATGTCCTGCTATTTCAATGAAAATTGTTGATGGCAAAAAGAAGGCTAAGATTGATACTACACTTTGTGTTGGATGTGGTGTATGTACTCAGATGTGCCCTAAAGATGCATTTGAAGAAGGAGGAGCAGTTTGATGGAAACAAAGAATATTATGATTGTTGGCGTAGGTGGACAGGGTTCACTTCTTGCCAGTAAATTACTTGGAAGACTGCTTTTAACAGAAGGGTATGATGTTAAGGTTTCTGAAGTACACGGAATGTCACAGCGTGGTGGAAGCGTAGTAACCTATGTAAGATATGGTGAAAAAGTGTATTCACCAATTATTGATGAAGGTGAAGCAGACTTTATTGTATCATTTGAACTTCTTGAAGCAGCAAGATGTCTGCCTTTCCTTAAAAAAGGTGGACAGATAGTTACAAATATTCAGCAGGTAGATCCGATGCCTGTTATCACAGGTGCAGCTTCATATCCTGAAAATCTTGTTGAAAAAATGAGAAATGCTGGAGCTAAGGTTGATGCAATGGACTGTCTTGCACTTGCTACAGAGGCTGGTTCTTCAAAGGCTGTAAATATTGTACTCATGGGAAGGTTGTCACATTATTTTGATATTCCTGAACAGAAGTGGATGGATGCTCTTGAGGCATCTGTTCCTGCTAAATTCCTTGAGATGAATAAAAAGGCATTTGCTCTTGGAAAAAATTTTACTGAATAATTATTGAGATATCTTATGGCTTATTTTGAAGCTGTTATATGCAACTGACAAAAGTGATTGGGAATGGAGAAAAAGATATGGAGAGGTATTTTCAGAAAGAAATAGAATGTGCTTCAAGAGAAGAAATCAAGGCAATGCAGGATGAAAAGATTGTTGCACAGGTAAAGCATGTTTGGGAGAATGTTCCTTACTACAAAAAAAAGATGGAGAAGAAGGGTGTAACCCCTGATGATATTAAGGGAATAGATGATCTTTATAAACTTCCTTTTTTGTCCAAGGCAGATCTTAGAGATGCATATCCATATGGTCTTCTTGGTGTTCCGCTTGATGAATGTGTAAGAATTCATTCTACTTCAGGAACAACAGGTAAGAGAGTTGTAGCTTTTTATACTCAGGATGATATTGATCTGTGGGATGATTGCTGTGCAAGAGCCATTGTTGCTGCTGGTGGAACTAAGAGTGATGTTTGTCAGGTATCTTATGGATATGGATTATTTACAGGTGGTGCTGGCCTTAATGGTGGTTCTCATAAAGTTGGATGTTTAACACTTCCTATGAGTTCAGGAAGTACAGATAGACAGATTATGTTTAATCAGGATCTTCAGGCAACCATTCTTTGCTGTACACCAAGTTATGCTGCATATCTTGGAGAACGTATGAAGGAAATGGGCTATGGCCCTGATGAAATTCCTCTTAAGGCAGGTATTTTTGGAGCAGAAGCATGGTCTGAAGAGATGCGTCATGATATAGAGAAGACTCTTGGTATTAAGGCATATGATATTTATGGACTTACAGAGCTTTCAGGACCTGGTGTTGCATTTGAATGTTCGGAGCAGAATGGAATGCATATCAATGAGGATCATTTTGTTGCTGAGATCATTGATCCTGATACTGAAGAAGTACTTCCAATTGGTTCAGAGGGTGAACTTGTATTTACAGCTCTTGATAAAAAGGCATTTCCACTTCTTCGCTATAGAACTCGTGATATTTGCAGACTTTCACTTGAGAAGTGTTCTTGTGGAAGAACTCATGTGAGAATGTGTAAGCCTAAGGGACGTACTGATGACATGCTGATTATCAGAGGTGTAAATGTATTCCCAAGTCAAATAGAGACTGTTCTTATCAACCATGGTTATGCTGCAAACTATCAGATTATTGTTGGAAGAGTAAATAATACAGATACTCTGGATGTAAAAGTAGAAATGACACCTGAAATGTTTACTGATAATATTGGTGATATTGAGGCTCGTCAGAAAGAACTTGTTGATGGACTAAAAGCTATGCTTGGCATCAAGGCTAAGGTTATTCTTGTTGCACCAAAGACTATTCAGAGAAGTGAAGGTAAGGCAGTAAGAGTAATTGATAATAGAAAAATCTGATAGCGGTTTATATTTCGTTATCGGAACTATGATTTTATCAGAAAATTATTCTTGTTGGCTTTAGCTGGTTATTGTATATTAATTATATAAGCAATTATTTGTATTAATTTGTGTAGGAGGGTTACAAATATGATTAATCAGATTTCTGTTTTTCTTGAAAACAAACCCGGCACTCTTAATAATTTAACAGAGATTCTTGCTAATAATAAAATTGGTATCAGAGCTTTATCTTTGGCTGAAACCAAGGATTTTGGAATAGCAAGACTTATAGTTGATGATGCTTATGAAGCAATTACAGTGCTGAAGGATAATGATTTTGTTGCAAGATTGTCTCCTGTAATAGCCTTTGAGATTCCGGATCAGATTGGCGGTCTGAATAAACTTATGACTGAATTTTCTGCTGCTAAGGTTAATGTAGAATATATGTATGCTTCCCTTGGAAGTAAGGGTACAAATAATGCATACATGATTTTCCGTGTAGCTCATACAGAAGATTCAGAGGCTGCTCTCATTGGTCGTGGTCTTAAGCCGCTTACACAGGATGATGTGGCAAATATATAGAATAAAATTAATTATGTAAGAGATATATAGCAGTAATGTTATATATCTCTTTTTTTATTGCTGTTTAATAATGGAAATTTGAGGATAAAATTTGTTTGTTTTACGAAAAAAAATATCTTGTATTTTTAAATAATGGGTGTAAAATTTTAATGTTTGTGTCAACAAAAAATATGAAAAAGTTTTATTTAAGGAAATGGGGAAATTATGGAAAATGACAATTTGAAACCGATGCTGTTTAGTGTTTTGAAGAATTATTCTAAAGAACAGCTGATTAAGGATGTTGTGGCTGGAGTTATTGTTGCTATTATAGCACTTCCTTTATCTATTGCACTTGCTCTTGCTTCAGGTGTTGGTCCAGAGCAGGGGCTTTATACAGCAATCGTTGCCGGATTTATTATTTCTTTTCTTGGAGGAAGCAGAGTACAGATTGCCGGTCCTACAGCTGCATTTGCAACTATAGTTGCTGGAATTGTTGCTAAAAATGGTATGACAGGTCTTGCGCTTGCAACTCTTATAGCAGGTGTGATTCTTATAATCATGGGAGTTTTAAAACTTGGTAGTCTTATTAAATTTATTCCATATACAATTACAACCGGTTTCACAGCTGGTATTGCTGTAACAATTTTAATTGGTCAGTTTAAAGATTTTTTTGGTCTTACTTATCCATCAGGAACAGTAACAATAGAAACAATGGATAAGCTTGAAGCTTTCGCTAAAAATTTTGGTACTGTAAATTATCAGGCTGTTATTGTTGGCGTTGTTTGTCTTTTAGTTCAGATTGTATGGCCTAAAATCAGTTCTAAAATACCTGGATCTCTTATTGCAGTTATAGTAGGTATTATCATGGTTAAAGGAATTGGAATGCAGGTTAATACAATAGGAGATTTATATACAATAAGTAGTGGACTTCCTCAGTTTACTATGCCTGAATTATCTTTTGCTGCATTTAGAACTGTTTTTTCAGATGCTTTTACAATTGCTATTCTTGCGGCTATTGAATCACTTTTATCTTGCGTTGTTGCTGATGGTATGATCGGTTCCAGACATCGTTCTAATATGGAGCTTGTCGCTCAGGGATGTGGTAATATCGGATCTGCTTTATTTGGAGGAATACCTGCAACAGGAGCTATAGCAAGAACAGCTGCTAATATCAAAAATGGTGGTCGTACTCCTATAGCAGGAATGGTTCATGCTGTTGTACTCATTCTTGTTCTTGTGGTTCTTATGCCATATGCAGCACTTATTCCTATGCCTACAATTGCCTCAATTCTTTTCATTGTAGCTTATAATATGTGTCAATGGAGAGCATTTGTTCACTTGTGTAAGACAGCTCCAAAGAGTGATATAAGTGTACTTGTTATAACTTTTGTTCTTACTGTAGTATTTGATCTTGTTGTAGCTATTGAAGTTGGTATGATCATTGCAGGTATTCTGTTTATGAAGAGGATGAGTGATGAAGCTCATGTAGAGGGATGGACTTATTTTGATGAAGATACAGATCCTGATAATATTTCACTTAAAAAAGTACCAAAGCATGTTCGTGTTTATGAGATAAGTGGCCCTATGTTCTTTGGTATGACTGATCTGATTTCTGATATAACATCAAAGGAATTTACAAGAGTTCTTATTTTGCGAATGAGAGGTGTACCGGCACTTGATGCATCAGCTATGAAGGCTCTTAACGGATTATATGAGAGATGTAAGAAGAAGAATATCACTTTGATCTTATCTCATGTGAATGAACAGCCTATGAAAACTATGAAGAAAGATGGTTTTGATAAGCTAATCGGACAGGAAAATTTCTGTGCACACATTGACGATGCTCTTCAAAGAGCATCAGCTTTATAACTTTAGCCCCCTTTTCTGGAAATCCAGGGAAAGGGGTTTTATTATATTTTAGTCAAAAAAACAAAAACATAAATTGTTACATTTTATAACAGTTTTATAATTGTTTGCAATTTAATATGCTATAGTTAATATATTGGAATAGTTCTAAACAATTTTTCTTTTTTGTTTTCGATGATGGAAGTGACAGATGGAATATATTACTTTTAAAAATGTAGTTCGCGAATATAAAATGGGTGAAGTTAATATAAGGGCTGTAGATGAGATTTCTTTTGACATAAAAAAGGGGGAATTTACAATTATTGTAGGTCCTTCTGGGGCAGGTAAAACAACTGTGCTTAATATGCTTGGAGGAATGGATATTTGTAATGGCGGAGACATTTATGTAGATGGTGTTAAAGTTTCAGAAATGAATAATCTTCAGCTTACTAAATATAGAAGATATGATATAGGATTTGTATTTCAGTTTTATAATCTTGTACAGAATCTAACGGCTCTTGAAAATGTTGAAATGGCAACTCAGATTTGCAAGGATCCTCTTGATCCGTTGGATGTAATAAAGCATGTTGGTCTTGAAAAGAGGCAAAATAATTTTCCTGCACAGTTATCAGGTGGTGAACAGCAGAGAGTAGCTATTGCAAGAGCTCTTGCGAAGAATCCAAAACTTTTACTTTGTGATGAACCAACGGGGGCTCTTGATTATGTTACGGGTAAGCAGATACTTTCTCTTTTGCAGAATACATGTAGAGAACATAATATGACGGTTGTAGTAATTACACATAATACTGCACTTTGTCCAATGGCAGATCATGTAATTCATATTAAGAATGGTAAGGTTGATAGTGAGGATATTAATGTTCATCCATTACCAGTAGAGGATATAGAGTGGTGAAAAATGCGCTTATTAAAGATTTCTTCAGAGAAATCAAAAAGAGTAGGCGAAAATTTCTATCTTTATTTGCACTTTCTGCACTGGCTGTAGCTTTTTTATCTGGACTAAGGGTTACAAAGCCAGATATGTGGCATAGTGCAGACGTCTACTACAAATCTAATAATTTCATGGATATTTTCATAATGTCAACGCTTGGACTTACAGATGATGATGTAGAAGAATTTAGTCAGGTAGATGGAGTAAAAGATGTTGAAGGTTCGAAGTCAATGGACGCTCTTATTGATGGCGTTGTAGTGACTGTTCTTAGTGCACCCGAAAATATTAATAAACTACGTTTAAAAGAAGGAAGACTTCCTGAAAAATCAAATGAATGTGTTACTGAAAAAGCTCTTCTGGATACGATTGGACTTAATATTGGTGATAAAATCACGCTTGATCTTGCTGGGCAGGATGAGAATATAGATAATCTGGAATATACAATTGTTGGTATAGCTGATAATCCTCTTTATGTTTCTTTAATAAGGGGCTCTTCATCTATTGGAAATGGTTCCGTTTCGGCATGGGTATGTATTCCAAAGGAAAACTTTACTACTGATTATTATTCAAGGCTTTTTGTTACTTTGGATGGTACTTCTAATTTAAATGCTTATGAACAGCCTTATGATGATTATATGGAAGAGATGTGCGATAAGCTTGAACCTATAGCTGATGACAGGTTAAAGGTAAGGTATGATGAGGTTGTTACTGAGGCCAGGGAAGAACTTGCAGATGGATACGATGAATATTACGAAGAAAAAGAAAAAGCTGAAAAAGAGCTTGCAGATGCCAAGAAGGAACTTGATGATGCAAATGCTGAAATTGTTGAAAATACAGATAAGTTAAAAGATGCACTTGAAGAACTTACTGAGAATCAGCAAAAACTTGATGATGCCAAGGATGAAATTGATAAGGGAAGTCAGGAATTAAGTGAAGCAAAAGAAAGTCTTGATAACTTAAAAACTCTTATAGACAGTATTACAAGCGCTGCAGAAAATGGTGGTTCAGAGGCTGATGGTGCAAGTTCTTTTGATACGTCTGAGCTTCATAAATATGAAGCAGATCTTGCTGAAATTGGTGTTTCAGTCTCAGAAATAGAAAATCTTAATGCTTCTAATTATATGAGTGTAATGGGCAAGCTTCGCAGAGCTTATTTTGAAGGCCTTTCTCAATATCAGGAAGGTCTGTCAACTTTGCAAAATGCAAGAACACAGTATATTGATGGTACTATTGAAATAAACAAAGCGTGGGAAGAATTTGAAGAAGGACTTACAGAGCTTGAGGATGGGCAAAAAGAATTCGAAGACGGTGTAAAAGAATATGAAGATGGAAAGGCAGAAGCAGAGGAAAAACTTGAGGATGCGCTTAAAGAACTTCAGGATGCTGAAAAAGATATAGAAGATCTTGGAGATGGTGATATTTATGTACTTGATAGAAATTCTAATATAGGATATGTAGGATTTGGACAGGATTCTGACAGGATGGGAAATCTTGCTCAGGTCTTTCCGGTTATTTTCTTTTTGGTTGCTGCGTTATCATGTCTTACAACTGTTACCAGAATGATAGAAGAAGGCCGTACAGAAATTGGTACTTTAAAAGCTCTTGGTTATAGTAGAAGAGCCATTTCAATCAAATATATCGGATATGCAGCTTCAGCATCTTTTCTTGGCGGCATATTTGGTGCTATTGTTGGCTGTATTGGGATTCCATTTTTTATTTATAATGCATGGCTCATTATGTATTTTTTGCCTCCGCTTTCATATTTGCTTCAGCTCGATGTTATAATTCCTGCAATCATGACATCCGTGATAGCACTTTCTGTTACCGCAGTTTTTGCATGTATGTCTACGCTTATTGATACTCCTGCAAGTCTTATGAGACCTAAGGCGCCTAAACCTGGTAAAAGAATCCTTCTTGAGAGAATCACTTTTATTTGGAAGAAGATGAAGTTTTCACATAAGGTTGCAGCTAGAAATTTATTCAGGTTTAAGCAAAGATTCTGGATGACTGTGATAGGAATAGCAGGCTGCAGTGGCCTTTTAGTTACCGGAATTGGCCTTCATGACAGTATTTTTGATATATTAAACAAGCAATTTGATGAGCTTACAATTTATGACATAAGTATAAGTCTTGATTCTGATCTTACAGATGACGAAGTTCTGAAAATTGATAATAAATTAAAAGAACAAAATGGAGTATTATCAACGCTTTCAATTTATGAAGGAAATGTTGATGCATATTCGGATGAAGGAATTGTTGAGGGCGTAACACTTATCCCTATAGAAAAAGAAGAAGAGTTTAAAGATTACTTTGTACTAAGACATAGACTTGATGATATGGATGTTAACTTTACAGAAGATGGTGCTCTTATAAATGAAAAAATGGCAACTCTTCTTGATGTTGAAGCAGGTGATGATATTGAAATAATGCTTGATGATGATAGAAAAGTTAAGATTCATATTTCAGATATTATAGAAAATTATGTTTCTCATTATATTTATATGACTGATAAGTATTATGAGAAAGTTACCGGAAATAAAATATCTAAAAATGTTATTTTGGCTAAGCTGTCCGAAGATGCTGATACTGATAGTATTTCTTCTGCTATATTGGACATGGATAATGTTTCATCCTTTTCTAAAATTGTGGAGATGAGAGAGCGATTTGAAAATAGCTTTAACAGTGTTGATTATGCCGTAATGATAATTGTATTTTCGGCTGCTGCACTTGCTTTTATTGTTCTTTATAATCTTATGAATATTAACATTACAGAAAGAACCAGAGAACTTGCAACTCTTAAGGTACTTGGATTTACAGACTCTGAAACGGCAGCTTATACATTCAGAGAAAATATGATCATGACTTTTATTGGTATATTTTTTGGAATGTTTTTTGGAATGTACCTGCATTCCTGGCTTATAGGTACGATAGAAATCAGTCAGGTTATGTTTGGAAGAAGTGTTCATGAAATGAGTTTTATATATTCTGCAATACTTACTATAGTATTTGCTTTGATGGTTAACTATTTTGCGTTTTTTGTAATTAAGAAAATTAATATGGTTGAATCCTTAAAGAGTGCAGAATAAGAATTTAAAAGGCTCTTCGGATGTTTTTGTGTGTAATAATTTTTTTTTACATAAAATCATTCGGAGAGTTAAATTTTGAGTAATAAAATTGTGATTTATTCACAATAATTAAAACATTTATAAAATTGTATTGATTTAAAGAATTTGCTGTATTAAGATTATACTACAGTTTGTGTTTTGCTTATCTTGCATACCAAATTGTTGAGTTTTGTTGATGGTTTGGAAGGGGAGATAATCCTTTCAGACCGATGTCATTTTTAATGACAGGGAAAGGAGAAAACATGAAAAATATTACAAAAAGACTTGGGGGTCTGATTCTTGCACTCGTTATGGTAGTGTCTGTAATTATGGTTCCTTCAAATTCACAGACAGCAGCTGCGGCAGATGTTAGTGTTCCTGCTAAGGTTTCAATTGGTGTTGGTTATGTTTATAACAATGCTATCACAATTACAATTCCAACAGATTATAGTATAAAGAGACTTAGAACAAATAAAAGTGATTTATATGTATATAAGACATATCAGTCAGATGATAGTGGTGATTACAAAACAATAAAGCTTGGTCTCTATTCAAAGAAAGCTTATACAAATGGCGCTGCAGCAGTTAAATTTAGTATTGCTGATGAAGATGATGAATATACATCATATTCTGTAAAAGTTTATGCAAGTAATGACACACCATTTAAGAAAGTTACATTTAAGGGTAAATCATTACTTTCAGACAGTAAGTTGCCTACTCTTGGTAATGATTCATTTGTAGTTTCAAGTGATTATATTGAATCTTTATATACAACAGGTAAGTCAAAGGTTAAAGTAGGAGATCTTATCAATACATCAAGTTTTATTACAACTTATACAAGTGGTGTATTTAAGGTTAAGATGAATTCAGGATATACTCTTCAGAACATTCAGGTTCTTAAGTATGGTGATACAACTACAAATGCAAGTGGTGTTAAAGCAAGAGCTCTTACAGTAGAAAAGACTGTAACAGCTAAGAAAGTTAAGACTACACTTAGTGAAAATACTTACTATTATAAGGGAACAGGTTCAAATGGCGAGCAGTATAAATATATGCAGGCTCCTACAATCTTCCGTGTAACATATACAGATAAATATGCTGGAACAACACTTACACAGGATTTCATTCTTAATAAAATCGTAAATCGTATCAATAATGATGAAGATGATGAATGATCATTTTGAATTTGTAAATTTATAATTAAAATATACAGCCGGAGAGAAATCTTCGGCTGTTTTAAAAGGGAGCTTTAATCGTAATGGGCGTTAATAAAAAGAGAATTGTTGTTAAGGTAGGAACATCAAGTATTACAAATTCTAATGGAGATATGGATATTCATGGAATAGATCTTCTTTGCAGAGCTATAGCAGGAGCAGAAAATCTTGGATATGATCTTATTCTTGTATCTTCGGGTGCTATTGCTGTAGGAGCAGGAAAAATGAGACTTGCCCAGAAGCCTAAAGAAATCAGAATGAAACAGGCTGCTGCAGCTGTAGGCCAGTGTGAACTTATGCATTTATATGACAAGCTTTTTGGTGAATATGGAAGAATGGTAGGGCAAATACTTTTAAGTAGTGAAGATTGTGAGATTCCTGAGAGAAGAGAGAATCTTAAGAATACTTTTGATGCACTTCTTGAGAACCATATCATTCCTATAGTTAATGAAAATGACTCTATCAGCCATACCGAGATTGAATCAGAGAAAAAGCTTTTTTCTGATAATGATATGCTTTCTGCTGTTGTTGCAGTTTTTTGCAACGCTTCAAAGCTGGTAATTCTCTCAGATATTGATGGCCTTTATGACAGTAATCCTCAGACTAACCCTGATGCGAAGCTAATTAGCAGGGTCGAGAAGATCGACGATGAAATTCGTTCACTTGCATCCGGTTCTGGATCGAACAGAGGAACAGGTGGTATGATAACAAAGCTTGATGCTGCTGAACTTGCCACAAGCAGAGGAATAGATGTTCTTATAACAAACGGAAAACATCCTGAGCATCTTTATGATATTATTGATAAAAAGATAGTGGGAACTTTATTTGTTGCCAAAGATTGAAGCAAAAACTAAATGAGTAAATGAAAACGGATAGCCTTGATAGAAGGTTATCCGTTTTGTCTTTTATTAGTCAACCATATTATTGTGGAACTTATCATAAATCTCTTTAAGATATGTCTTAACCATCTGAATATTAGCCATTTTTCTGAGTTCAGTATTCCCCATTGCGATAGCGATTTCATCTGCAAGGAGAAGCATATTATATACATGGAGCTTGAACTGATCACGACTCATATCTTCAAGACAGATATGCATAAGAGGTGTACCAAGCTTAAGAGTTACATTATCATCAGCGATACCTGTTTCAAGTATTTCTGTTTCAGGATCATAATTAACATAAAGAATGAGTTTTTCTTTTTCATGTTTTTTAAGAGTTATAACTGTTTGATGACTTGATTCCATCCATTCATAGAAATCAGCATCATCTGGATGAAGAAGAAAATTTGTAAGTTCTTCTCTGTGTTTTTCAATATACTGAAGATATTTGCTTGCATTTGGACCAGTGTATTTGCAATCAATTTTAAGTCCATTGTCTGTTTTAACAAGATGGCATTTTTCAGCAACATCTTTGATTTTTAATGTTATTTCTGTGTTTCCGATTTGTTTAAGTAAACCGGTATCGGCTTCCTGTTTAAATTCCATTTGTATTCCTCGTTTCTAAAATATATAGCAACTAAAAATTACTTTTCAACTTGTCATAGTATAGCATAAAGATTTGAAAAATGGTATACTTGTTAGAGCGCCTACGGGTTAAGAAATAATTAAATTTTATGAAAAAGTTTTGACGGGAAGATAATGGCTACAAAAAGGGGAAATTCTAATAAAAAAAGAACATATAATAGAAAGAGCAGCAGTAATAGTAAGGCAAGAACAAGAAATAGAAGGTCAGAAAGTCAGGAACCACTTGATTATGAATTAAAAAGTGAGATTTTGATGATCTTAATTCTTGCTGCAACTGTTTTTCTATTTTTCTGTAATTTTCATGTTTGCGGAAGCTTTGGTAATGCAATAAGTGACTATATGTTTGGACTTTTTGGTCTGGTTGCATATATTGTTCCAGTTGTCATTATGGGAGCATGCGCAGTTCTGATTTCAAATTCATCATCCAAAGCAGCAGTAAGAAAGGTAATTTCTGGTATCATAATTATATATATGATATCAATTATGGCTGAGATTTTTGCTGGCAGAATTGATACTGAATCAGTTTTAGATGTTCTTGGTATATTTGATGGTGCTAAGAATGGAAGAAATGGTGGAGGTGTTTTCGGAGGCGTTGTTGCATATCTGCTTATTAAAAACCTTTCTTTTGCAGGTACATTAATTGTTATATTTGTCATTTCTCTTATTAGTATTGTTATATTTACAGAGAAATCATTTATAAACGGAGTTAAAAGAGGTGGCAGAAAAGTCATCGAAAGAACAAGAGAAGATGCTGCTGAATACAGGGAATTTGCTCACCAAAGACGTCTTGAAATTGAAGAAAGAAGACAGATGGAAGAAGAGGAAAGACGTCTTGAACTTGAACAGATGGAAGATGAAAAAATTCTTCGTATGGATAAAAAGATTTCAGGAGTAATGCTTGATACAGAGCTCAAGCCTGAAGAATTTAACGAGCCTTCAGAACCTGAACAGGAAATTGTCAATGAAAATTCTGCTTATGAAGATGAAGAGATATTTATACCTGATAAAGAAGAAATCCATGATGATATTCATGAAATATTTGTTAAAAAAGGTATGGTTACAGATGTCGAGCCTGATGGTCAAAGAGTAATAAGAACAAGTCCTGTTATTCACACCTATCAGAATGAAGATGATTCTGAAGCTTTGGAAATGGACAATCATGAAGAAGAACAGACTATAAAAGAGATTAAGTCTGAAAATCCTGCTGATGATTCTGATGTAACTAATTCTGACAGTGATATCTTCGAACCGGATATTGTTGAAAGGTATGATAATAATATTGCCGATGAAGAAGAATTTGAGCCTGACTTTACATATGAGGAAGATATAGAGGAAGAAGAATGTGACGAAGAGGCCAGACAAATTCTTGAACAGTTAAAACAAAGGCCAGTTGCAAGACTTAAAGAATCAGAAGATTATAATAATATTCAGATTCATTCAGAAGATAATACAACTGAGTACAATGATGGCTATAAGGTTCATTCTCAGGATCATATCAGAATGACTAATACAAGTCAGAAAATTGATAATAGAAATACTAATGCGGATATAGTTGAAGAAAAGATTAAAATGGGTATTTCACCATCTGCACCTAATGCGCCTACAGCTCATGAAGAGATGGAACAGAGTATTAAAAAGGCAGAAAAGAAGGTACCTAAAAAGTATATTTTTCCTCCACTTAGTTTACTTGCAAAAGGTGAGAAAAAAGGTGGTGATTCAGCAGCTACATTAAAAGATACTGCTGTCAAACTTCAAAATACTCTAAAGACTTTTGGTGTTAATGTAAAAGTTACGGATATAAGTCAGGGACCAGCTGTTACAAGATATGAGCTTCAGCCTGAAGCTGGTGTAAAAATCAGCAAGATCGTTGGTCTTTCAGACGATATCAAAATGAACCTTGCGGCAACTGATATCAGAATAGAAGCACCTATTCCTGGTAAAGCAGCAGTTGGTATCGAAGTTCCTAATAAAGAGAACTCGATGGTTGCATTAAGAGATCTTCTTAGTAGTAATGAATTTAAGAACTTTGATTCTAATCTTGCATTTGCAGTTGGTAAAGATATTGCTGGTAAAGTAGTTGTTGCAGACCTTGGCAAAATGCCACATCTTCTTATAGCAGGTGCAACAGGTTCCGGTAAATCGGTTTGTATTAATACACTTATTATGAGCCTTATATATAAATCATCTCCGGAACAGGTTAAGATGATCATGATAGATCCTAAAGTTGTTGAACTTAGTATTTATAATGGTATACCTCATTTGCTTATACCTGTTGTTACAGATCCTAAAAAGGCTGCAGCTGCACTTAACTGGGCTGTTGTTGAGATGAATAAGAGATACAAGATGTTTGCAGATACAGGTGTAAGAGATATGAAGGGTTACAATAAATATGTTGAATCCTCAGGTGATGAAACACTTGACAAGATGCCACATATTGTTGTAATTGTTGATGAGTTAGCAGATCTTATGATGGTTTCTTCTAACGAGGTTGAAGAATCTATCTGCAGGCTTACTCAGCTTGCCAGAGCAGCTGGTATTCACCTTATAATTGCGACACAGAGACCTTCTGTAGATGTAATTACAGGACTTATAAAAGCCAACATGCCAAGCCGTATAGCATTTGCTGTATCAAGCGGTGTTGACTCAAGAACAATTCTTGATACTTATGGAGCTGAAAAGCTTCTTGGTAAAGGCGATATGCTATTTGCTCCTCAGGGTTATCCAAAGCCTGCCAGAGTGCAGGGAGCATTTGTTTCTGATAAAGAAGTTCAGGATATAACTGATTTTCTTAAGAAACAGATGGATGATTCTGATTACGATAATGACATCCAACAGCATATCGAGAATGCAGCAGTGTCTACCGCTCAGGCTTCTGGTGGGGGAGCCTCTGCTGGCAGTGATAAAGATGAATACTTTGTCGAGGCAGGTACATTTATAATCGACAAGGAGAAAGCATCTATTGGAATGCTTCAAAGAGCATTCAAAATTGGCTTTAACAGAGCTGCCCGTATTATGGATCAGCTATGTGAAGCCGGTGTAGTAGGTGAAGAGGAAGGAACTAAACCAAGAAAGATTCTTATGACAAAAGAAGAATTCTTGGAACTTGTAAGTGAGAAGTAAAGAGTGAGGAGATTTTATGAAAACAGATATCGAAATAGCTCAGGAAGCAGTGATGCTGCCAATTAAAGACGTAGCTGCAAAATTGGATATTCAGGAAGATGATCTTGAATTATATGGAAAATATAAGGCTAAGCTTTCAGAAGAATATTTATCCAAAATCCAGAACAACAAAAAAGGAAAACTTATACTTGTTACAGCTATTAATCCAACACCTGCAGGCGAGGGCAAAACCACAACAAGTGTTGGTCTTGGAGATGCATTTTCAAGACTTGGTTATAAAACTGTTATTGCACTTCGTGAGCCATCTTTGGGACCTTGTTTTGGTATAAAAGGTGGAGCTGCCGGAGGTGGATATGCCCAGGTTGTTCCAATGGAAGATCTCAATCTACATTTTACGGGAGATTTTCATGCTATTACTTCTGCAAATAATTTACTTGCTGCAATACTGGATAATCATATTCAGCAGGGAAATGAGCTTGGCATTGATAGCAGACAGATTGTCTGGAAAAGATGCGAAGATATGAATGATAGAGTTCTGAGAAATATTGTAGTAGGTCTTGGAAATAAAATGGATGGATTTGTAAGAGAAGATCATTTTGTTATTACAGTTGCATCTGAAATAATGGCTATTTTATGTCTTTCAAGAAATATGAAGGATCTTAAAGAACGTCTTTCGAGAATAGTTGTTGCCTATAATTATGAGGGTAATCCTGTTACAGCTGGTGATCTTGGATGCGTCGGTGCTATGGCAGCACTTTTAAAGGATGCTCTTAAACCAAACCTTGTACAGACAATAGAACATACACCTGTAATAGTTCATGGTGGTCCATTTGCGAATATTGCACATGGATGTAACTCAGTAAGAGCGACAGAAGCTGCGCTTAGACTTTCTGATATTACTATTACAGAAGCTGGTTTTGGTGCAGATCTTGGAGCAGAAAAGTTCCTTGATATTAAATGTACCAGTGCCGGACTTGCTCCAGATGCATGCGTACTTGTCGCAACAATCAGAGCTCTTAAATATAACGGACTTGTTCCAAAGGCTGAACTAAATAAAGAAAATCTTGATGCTTTGAAAAAAGGAATTGTAAACCTTGAAAAGCATATTGAAAATATTCAGAAATATGGTGTTCCTGTTATAGTAACATTAAATTCATTTGTCACAGATACAGAAGCAGAGATTGAATTTGTAAAGAAATTCTGTGAAGAGAGAAATTGTGATTTTGCACTTTCAGAAGTTTGGGCTAAAGGCGGAGAAGGAGGAGAGGCTCTTGCTAAAATGGTCATTAATACACTTGAAAATAAAAAGAGTGAATTTAAGCCTATTTATGAAATGGAAATGTCTCTTCAGGATAAAATTAATAAAATTGCAACAGAAATTTATGGAGCTGATGGCGTTACTTTTGCTCCTGCTGCAAAGAAACAGCTTGATAAGATAACAGAGATGGGATATGGAAATCTTCCTGTATGTATGGCTAAGACACAGTATTCTTTATCTGATGATCAGACAAAACTTGGAAGACCTCAAAATTTTGAGATAAATGTCAGAGAAGCATATGTTTCTGCAGGTGCAGGATTTGTTGTTGCTCTTACAGGTAATATTATGACTATGCCTGGACTTCCTAAGAAACCAGCAGCGTATGGTATTGATGTAGATGAAAACGGAACAATAACCGGATTATTCTAAATATAATTTTATAAAGCAAAGGAGTAGTATGGCGGCACATATTATTGATGGAAAAAAGATTTCTTCTGAAATCAAAGACGAACTAAAAGAAAAAGTTCGTATTCTTAAAGAGGAAAAGGGGATTGAAGTAACACTTGCAGTTATTTTAGTTGGAGAGGATCCTGCTTCACAGGTTTATGTAAGAAATAAAAAGCGTGCATGTGAATATATAGGTATCAGATCTCTTTCTTATGAATTACCTGAAACTACAACAGAAGAAGAACTGCTCAAGCTTATCGATGAGCTTAATAACAGAAAAGATGTTGATGGAATTCTTGTTCAGATGCCTGTACCTGATCATATTGATGACAAGAAGGTTATTGATGCAATCAGTCCTTTAAAGGATGTTGATGGTTTCCATCCAATGAGTGTTGGAGCTCTTTGTATTGGTGAAAGAGGCTTCGTTTCATGTACTCCTGCCGGAGTAATTCAGCTTCTTAAGAGAAGCAATATTGAAATTTCAGGAAAAGAATGTGTAATAGTTGGAAGAAGTAATATCGTAGGTAAGCCAATGTCACTTCTTATGCTTCGTGAAAATGCGACTGTTACAGTTACCCATTCAAGAACAAAAGATCTTCAGGCAGTTTGCAAGAGAGCTGATATTGTTATTGCTGCAATAGGTAAGCCAAAGATGATAACTGCTGATTATGTTAAAGAAGGTGCAGTAGTTATAGATGTTGGAATTAATAGGGATGCTGAAACTGGAAAGCTTTGCGGTGATGCAGATTATGATGGTTTAATCGATATTGTTAGTGCTATAACTCCTGTTCCTGGTGGAGTAGGCCCTATGACTATTGCTATGCTTATGAACAATTGTTATGAGGCTGCACTTATGCATAATGATTTATAATAAATGGCGTTTTTATATGTAAATTATTATTATATGAGGGGATAATTGTCTATGAAGTGTCCTAAATGTGGGGCCGAAATTTCTGGAGATCACATGTATTGTGATAAATGTGGTACAGAAATTAATATGGTTCCTGAATTTGAGCCTTTAATTGAAAATAAAATAGATGAAGTCCTGTCAGATATTGCTGATAAGCTTAATATTGATACTGAGAACAAGAATAAGGATAAACATGGTAAAAAAGAAAATAATCCAGTAAGTTTACCTATTCTTATAGGAATTGTTGTAGCCTGTATAATTCTTATATTTATTATAAATTTAGCAGGTAGAAATTCAGCTTCGCATTATATTACGCTTGCTAATCAGGCAATTGCTGAAAATGATTATGAGCAGGCGCTTTCTTATCTTCAAACAGCTAAAGAGAAAAGTCCTGATAATTCAGATATAGTTTTTTCTATCGCAGAATATCAGGTTGAAAATGGTTATACAGAAGACGCTATTAATAGTCTTATGGAAATAACTATTTCTGATAATTTTACAAAAGACGATAAGATAAATGCTTATAAATCAATTATTAAGCTTTACAAAGATTTAAAGGATTTTGAAAGTATTGTTCAGATTGTTAAAGATTGTCCTTATGATGAGATTACTGAGGAGTATTCATTTTATATACCGGTTTCTCCCGTTCTTGTTCCTTCAGAAGGAACTTATGAAGAAGCACTTAGTATATCAATATCTTCTTCATCTATTGGGAATATATATTATACTGTAAATGGACAGGAACCAACTGAGGATAGTATTCAATATTTTGACGAGATAGTTCTCCAGGATGATGGAACCTATGATATAAAGGCAGTTTTGATCAATCAATATGGTATAAAAAGTGATGTTTCTGAAGAAATATATGTTATAGAGATTGGTGCTCCTGAAGCTCCGGAAATTCTTGAAGATAGTGGAGAGTATAATCAGAATACCTCAATTGTTGCACTTGCAGATTCTGACTGTACTATTTATTACACAACGGATGGGTCAGATCCTGATGAAACATCCACTCAGTATATTTCTCCTATAACAATGCCTGTTGGTACATCAACATATAAATTTATTGCAATAGATTCAGACGGAAGGAAAAGTGAGATTGTAGAAAGAAATTATCATCTTGTTTATACCAGACTGGTTTCTACTACTCAGGCAATTGAAAATGTAGTTTCTACACTTCTTAAATTAGATATTCTTCTGGATGGAAATAAAATGAGAAGTGAAGAAGGTTATTTTTCTTACACGTTTGATTCTATTATTGAGATTGAAGGATCTGGAGAATATTATAAAATAGTTGAAAATCATGTGTATAATGATGGTACATCTAAGGAAACTGGACTATTTTATGCTGTAAATACACATGATGGTACAGTAAACAGACTTGGGTATGATTCAAGTGGAAAGTATACACTTATTACGATTTCAAACAGATAAAACAACTTAACGATTTAAAAGTTTATCTTGTTAAAGAATATCGTTGAAATTTTCACAATATTATTATAAGATATAGTAGTTTGTAGTGAGATTTTTATACATTTGTATGGAGGCAAAAGATGTTCAAAATTTTAGAGGCTAATAAACTGACACCTACCATCATTCAGATGATAGTGGAAGCACCACGTGTTGCTAAGCACTGTCTTCCTGGTCAGTTTCTTATAATCCGTGTTGATGAAGAGGGTGAGAGAATTCCTCTTACAATTTGTGATTATGACAGAGAAAAGGGTACAGTTGAAATTGTAGTTCAGGCAATTGGAGCAGAAACAAATAAGCTTATGTCATTAAAGACTGGTGATGAGCTCGCTGATGTTGTTGGTCCACTTGGAAATGCTTCCGAACTTTGTTCTACTGAAATCGAAGAGCTTAAGGCAAAAAAGATTGTATTTATTGCAGGTGGTGTTGGAACAGCTCCTGTTTACCCACAGGCTAAATGGCTTCATGAGCATGGTGTTCAGGCAGATGTTATTATTGGAGCAAAGAATAAAGATTTAGTTATTCTTGAAGATAGATTTAAAGAGGTTTGTAACCTTTATATTACTACTGATGATGGTTCTTATGGCAGAAGTGGTATGGTTACAAAATGCCTTCAGGATTTATATGATGAGGGACACAGCTATGATCTTTGTATAGCAATTGGTCCTATGATCATGATGAAATTTGTATGTAAGCTAACTAAAGAATTAAATCTTCCTACTATTGTCAGCATGAATCCAATCATGGTTGATGGTACTGGTATGTGTGGTGCATGTCGTCTTATGGTTGGTGATGAGGTTAAGTTTGCCTGCGTAGATGGACCTGAATTTGACGGACATCTTGTTGATTTTGATCAGGCTATGACCAGAATGCAGCTTTATAAATCAGAAGAAGGCAGACTTCTTCTTAAGCAGCAGGAAGGCGATACTCATCACGGCGGTTGTGGAAACTGTGAATAAGGATATTGCATTATTTTATGACAGGCGGTAATTCCGCAGGAAAGGAGATTTATGGATCCATTTGTTAGAATTCCTGTTCGTGAACAGGATCCAAAAGTACGTGCAACAAATTTCGAGGAAGTTTGCCTCGGTTATAATAAAGAAGAAGCAATGGAAGAGGCATCAAGATGCCTTAACTGTCCAAAGCCTCTATGTGTGCAGGGATGTCCTGTAGCAATTGATATTCCTGGATTTATTCAGCAGGTTAAGGCTGGTGATGTAGAAAAAGCTTATCAGATTATCAGTGAGTCAAGTGCCCTTCCAGCTGTATGTGGTCGTGTATGTCCGCAGGAATCTCAGTGTGAAGGAAAGTGTGTAAGAGGCTTTAAGGGTGATGCCGTTTCCATTGGTAAGCTTGAAAGATTCGTAGCAGATACAGCAAGAGAAATGGGAATAAAACCAGCAGGACCAAAGGAAAAAAATGGTAAAAAGGTAGCTGTTATTGGATCTGGTCCTTCAGGTCTTACATGCGCTGGAGATCTTGCAAAGATGGGTTATGATGTAACTATTTTTGAAGCTCTTCATGAAGCTGGTGGTGTACTTGTTTATGGTATTCCTGAATTCCGTCTTCCTAAAGAAAAAGTAGTCAAACAGGAAGTTGAAAATGTAAAATCATTAGGTGTTAAGATTGAAAAAGATGTTGTTATAGGTAAATCTACAACTATTGATGGACTTTTAGAGGAAGAAGGTTTTGATGCAGTATTTATTGGATCGGGTGCTGGACTTCCAAGATTTATGAATATTCCTGGTGAACAGAGTCTTGGTGTATTCTCTGCTAATGAGTTCCTTACAAGAAGCAATCTTATGAAAGCTTTTGACGAGAATTCTACAACTCCTATCATGAAGCCTAAAAAGTGTGTAGTAGTTGGTGGCGGTAATGTTGCTATGGATGCTGCAAGAACAGCTCTTAGACTCGGTTCTGAGGTTCATGTTGTATATAGACGTAGCGAAGCGGAACTTCCTGCAAGAGCAGAAGAAGTACATCATGCAAAAGAAGAAGGTATTATATTTGATCTTCTTTGTAATCCTGTTGAAATCCTTGCCGATGAAAAGGGATGGGTAAAAGGATGCAAATGTATTCGTATGGAACTTGGTGAGCCAGATGAATCAGGAAGAAGAAGTCCTGTTGAAGTTCCAGGTTCTGAATTTGAAATAGAGTGTGATGCTGTTATCATGTCACTTGGTACATCTCCTAATCCTCTTATTTCTAGTACAACTTCAGGCCTTGATGTTAATAGAAGAAAATGTATTGTAGCAGATGAGGCAAGCGGACTGACATCTAAAGAAGGTGTATATGCCGGTGGTGATGCTGTTACAGGTGCAGCAACAGTTATTCTTGCTATGGGAGCTGGTAAAGCTGCAGCCAAAGGTATAGATGAATATCTTAGTGCTAAATAATAGAATTAACTAAATGACTTTTTATGAAACATGTGACAGTTAAATCTGTCACATGTTTTTTGTATTTTATAATTTAAAATATTTATTTTAAATAGATTTAAATATGTGTTCAGTTGGTATCATTACATTGATACCTTATTTAAATTGTAGTAAAATGACTAAAGATGTCGTGCATTGTAATTTGTAATCTTTAATCATATTTTGTGGATTATGTAAGCATCTGGTAGCGCCACAATTTAGTGGCTGGAGGATAAAGCTTTTATAAAAAGAGGGGATAAATTAAGAATCATTCTGACTTCATCAGTTGGAATTATTATCCTTTGTTGTTTGGTATTGGTATTGTTGTAAAATCAATGGATTAAATACAAGTAATAATGTAATCATAATAGAGTGACCTTTAAAAGTTGCAGGAAGAGGTGAATATGGCGGCTTATCGTAGTAATGCAGAAAGAGCAGAAGATAATAATTCATCAGGATACATGCTTGTAATAGTTGGTATTATTGGTATAGTTTGTATGGTTTTTATCTTTATCAATAATCCATTTAATATGGCACTTTTTAACAAATGTCTTACTTGTGGCGTAATGGGAGCTCTTTTTGTTTTATTTACTGTAATGGGATTTTTATCATTACGTTCAGCTAAGTTTTTTAGAGAAAAAGCAAATGAAGATAATACGCTTTTAAAAGAAATTACTAAATGGTGTGAAGAAAATCTTGATGCTGAAAAGATTGATGATGGCATGCGTAATATTTCTCTGGCAATGGTTTTAGAAAATGCAGCTGAAGAAAGTATGTTGGATGATCTTCAGATAACTGATCAGGATATAGAAGATCTTGAAGCTATTGATGGAGTATCAGAAAGTGATTCTTTTTCACGAAATGACGAAGATATGAATGCATATTCTGATGAAGATAATTTTGAAGGGTCTGAAGATACAGACGAGTCTTTAACTGAAACTGAAATAGTTCTTGAAATTGATGATATGGCTGAACATATGCAGGATGAAAATGCTGTTTTTGATCAGGAGGATGATGAAAGTCAGGATATTTATTTTGCCAGAGTTCAATATATAAAAGATAGGATAAATAAACAGTTTGTAAATCTTAATCAGGAATTTCTAGATGATTTCGTAGAAGATTACTATGAAAAGGTATTTGAAGGAAAAAATAATTGACTGAAATTAATGTTGTCTGCGTTGGCAGGATAAAAGAAAAATATTGGAATGATGCAATAAGTGAATATTCCAAACGTTTATCAAGATATTGTAAGCTTAATATTATAGAGGTTTCTGATGAGAAAACTCCGGATAATGCTCCTGAGGCAATAGAACTTCAAATTAAAGATAAAGAGGGGGAACGTATATTAAAAAAGATATCAGATAATGCCTATGTTATTGCACTGGCAATAGATGGTAAAAAATATACTTCAACGGCTCTTTCTAATCATGTAAAGGAACTTGAGGTAAGAGGGAAAAGTAATATTACATTTGTAATTGGTGGTTCACTAGGACTTAGCTCTAAAGTATTTGAAAGAAGTAGTGAAAAACTAAGTTTTTCAGATATGACATATCCACATCAGATGATGAGAGTTATATTGCTTGAACAGATTTACAGATGCTATAAAATTAGTAATGGAGAACCATATCATAAATGAGTGAATTAACAAACGTCAAAATGGATGTCAGCGTTGCAGATATGCAGAATATCTTTGGAAGTTATGACAATCATATTAGAAAAATTGAAGAAACTTATAAGGTTGAAATAATTGATAGAAACGGACAACTTAATATTATTGGTGAAGGTAATAATACGGCAAAAGCAGCTGGAATTATAAGACAACTTCTAGGGTTATCAAGAAAAGGCGGAAGTATTGAGGAACAGAACGTTGATTATGCAATTATGATGAAAGATGACTCTGAATCAAATGAAAGCAATAGTTCAATAAACAATGATACTTTTCTTGCAGATTTAGATGCAGATATTATTTGTCATACTGTTTCAGGTAAACCTGTAAAGCCCAAAACATTAGGACAGAAAAAATATGTTGATGCTATACGTGATAATATGATAGTGTTTGGACTTGGTCCTGCCGGAACAGGTAAAACTTATCTTGCTATGGCTATGGCAATTACTGCATTTCAAAAAGAAGAAGTTAGCAGGATAATTCTTACAAGACCGGCTATTGAAGCTGGTGAGAAGCTTGGTTTCCTTCCAGGTGATCTTCAAAGTAAAGTAGATCCATATTTAAGACCATTATATGATGCACTTTATCAGATTATGGGAAGTGAGAATTTTCTGAAAAATATGGAGAAGGGTGCAATTGAGGTAGCACCTCTTGCCTATATGCGTGGTAGGACTCTTGATAATGCATATATTATTCTGGATGAAGCTCAAAACACTACGCCAGCGCAGATGAAAATGTTTCTTACAAGAATTGGATTTGGCTCTAAAGTGATTATTACTGGAGATGCAACTCAAAAGGATCTTGCACCTGATGCAAAATCAGGCCTTGATATTGCTCAGTCAGTATTAAAAAATATAGATGGTATAGCTTTTTGCAATCTTACAAGCAAGGATGTAGTAAGACATCCGCTGGTACAAAAGATTGTAAAAGCATATGAGGATTATGAGAAAAAAACGGGGAAAGTGGAGCATCGAAAAGTAAATGGAAACAGAAAGCATAAAGAAAGATAAGTCAGTATTATTTTATATAGGATTATTTGTTTTTAGTGGTCTTTTGAGCTTTACAGCTTCTTATTTATATGAGAAGACTTTTGAAGAGATATTGAGAAATGTATTGGTGAATCTAATGACAACAGGAACTGTCATTTTTATGCTAAATGACATAGACCCGGAAGATACATTTTTGTATGGTAATATACATAGAAAAATTATATTCGTACTAATATTTATGGGTGAGATGACAATGGCTGCAGTTATGCCAAGTATAAATTTTGATGCATGGCCATATATGGTCTTGTTTGTTATACTGGCGTTGTTTTCCAATCCATTTATAGGTATTTTTTCGGGAGCTTCGCTTGTAATGTTTTCAGAACTTTTGTCTGTTGATACAAGCTATTATGAATTTTTTATCTATTTTGTTGCAGGTTCAATTGCAATAGCATTATTTAGGGATTTAACTGAAGAAACTAAAATTGGATTACCACTATTTATTTCTATGCTAATGCAGTTGATTTTATTACTTGCATTTCATGTCTTATTTTTGAATAGTTCACTAACTCCAAGTATTGTTATAGTACCAGTTGTTAATGTATTTATTAATATGATCCTGCTTACAATACTTTTGAATTTTGTTGGTGTATTCTTTATACGTAAAAGTAATGATATGTATATGGATATTAATGACACAGAATTCAAGCTTCTTGTAGATATTAAGGATAAGAATAAGGATGAGTATTTTAGAGCTATTCATACGGCATACCTTGCAGAAAGAGCAGCAATGGATATTGGGATAAATGCAAGAGT
>JAILEJ010000480.1 GCA_024688095.1 Butyrivibrio sp. | reverse complement strand
GATTCTTCCAGACTTTGGAGAAAGGTTGTTGAAGAGGTTGCAAAGGATTATCCTGAAGTTACTCTTGAACATATGCTTGTTGATAACTGTGCAATGCAGCTTGTAAAAGATCCTGCACAGTTTGATGTAATTCTTACCGAGAATATGTTTGGTGATATCCTTTCTGATGAAGCAAGTATGATTACAGGTTCAATAGGAATGCTTTCAAGTGCATCTCTTAATGAGACAAGCTTTGGTTTATATGAACCAAGTCATGGAAGTGCACCTGACATTGCTGGTAAAGACATTGCTAATCCTATTGCTACAGTACTTTCTGCAGCAATGATGCTAAAATATTCATTTAATTTAGATAAAGAAAGCCTGGCTATTGAAAATGCTGTAAAAAAAGTACTTGAAGATGGCTATAGAACAATAGATATTATGCCTACTGAAAATAAAGAAGCATTTAAATTAACAGGCTGTTCAGAAATGGGTGATCTTATTGCAGACAGAATTATCTGAATCTAATAATAAAAAAACATTTGAAGATTTTATTCCAACTGAACCGGAGACAATAGTTGCAGTGCTTTTTATTATAGGTGTTTCTATTTATTATCTTGGAAGACTTATAATTATTACTCCCTGGTATGATGAATTATATACATATTATAATTTTATATCTAAGGGTCCTGTTTACTCAGCCATACATTGGCCACTTCCAAACAACCATGTTGGATATTCTGTATTATCAGGTTTTTTATATTATTTAGGAAATTCATATATTGCATTGCGTGGAGTTTCTTATATATGTGCAGTTGTTAATTTGATTTTAATTTACCGGATATGCAGAAAGTTTATGCAGCATTATATTCCCGTTGCTGTAATACTTTTATATGCTTCTATGCAGCTTATAAATGAGCTTAGCATACAGGGTCGAGGTTATACACTTGGAATCACATGTTTTTTGACTGCTATTATTTATATATTGATATTATGTGATAATAAGGTTGTCAGGACTTCAGATTATGTTATGTTTGTGGGAGCTTTGACATTGGGACTTTATACGGTTCCTTCAAACATTTACTGGGTTATTCCTTTGTGCTTTGCTGGTGGATTATATCTATTGATAAAGGGATTGGTATACAACAAAAAGTCCTTTAGTATAAAAATTAATCCTTTTTTTATAAGACTTTTTAAAATAATTGGAGCAAGTGCTGTAGCAGCTGTTATTACAGGCATTTTATATCTGATAATCTGGCTTGCCATTGGATCCAACCTTTTAATAAAAGAAAATGTTAATTATGAAGGGTTTGGACATGTTGGCCTTATTTTAAAACATCCTTTTGAAGCGGCTGGAAGAGGAATAAAGTATATGACAGATCAGCCATATATCCAAAGTGTTGATTCTGAAGGATTTTTAAAAAAACTTGCTGAACATTTTGTATCATTAAATAATTATTTTTGGGGTGGATTTGGATACTTTATTGTAGCTCTGGTTGTAATTGCACTTGTTTTGATGTTTATAGAAGTTATAATGCATTTTGATTATCAAAGAACTGGTTTTACAATGATTGTTATGATTTCAACTGCCATGATACCAGTAATGCTTACACTTACATTGAAATTGCCATATTTTAGGGTTCTTTCATATGCGGGTGTTCTTATATCAATATGTATTTGTATGTGTTTTGAATATCTTATTAATTATTCAGTGTTCTTATATAACAGATACAGAATAAGAAAGCTTGGAGAAAAAGAATCATCGAATGTTTATTCAGAACATGTAAAGTATCGTAAGACAAAGGATGTCTGGTACGATGGAATCGGAATGTATATTCCTTTTGTAGTTGTTGTAATTTTTTCGATTTTTATGATTGTCAAACCGTCAAGTAATGCTCAGTTTGGTGACAGAGAACATAGTATTGAACTTGCTATGTCTATGACGGAGCCGGATACTTATGAAAATATATGTGTACTTGATTGTGATCAGCAGTATTTACTAAAGTTTTTGTATGATATAGATTGTGAAAATACAGAAGTTACTGACTCTGATTATGTAATTGTTCCACGAAAGCTTATGTCTGAAGCGGAGGATGGAGATCCTGATTTTTGGAAATATTATAGTTCCTATGAAACAATAAATTGGGATTATATAAAAGAGTGCATGAATGTTGAGTATGAAAATAGTGATTTTGTAGTTTATGCAAGATAAAATTGGCTAATAAATACAATAGTAATTGGACTATAAATGTATATTTATCGTATATATTTATGTCATTAAAGGAGGTTTTTTATGAATAGTGATCGTGTATTAAAAGGATTACAGCAGGCTCCACACAGAAGCTTGTTTAATGCTCTTGGTTTTACCGAAGAAGAAAAGAGAAAGCCACTTATCGGTATTATTAACTCTCAGAGTGAAATAGTACCTGGACATGTGGAGCTTGACAGAATAGCACAGGCAGTAAAGCTTGGTATTGCTGAAGCAGGCGGTACACCTGTTATAGTACCAGCAATTGCAGTTTGCGATGGTATTGCAATGGGACATATTGGAATGAAGTATTCCCTTGTAACAAGAGACCTTATTTGTGACAGTACAGAATGTCTTGCTATGGCTCATGCTTTTGATGGTATGGTTATGATTCCTAACTGCGATAAGACTGTTCCGGGTATGCTTATGGCAGCTGCAAGAATTAATATACCTACAATTTTTTGCTCAGGTGGTCCTATGATGGCTGGACGTGTTGATGGAAGACTTCGTTCGCTTTCAAGTATGTTTGAAGCAGTTGGTTCAGTTTCAGCTGGAAAAATGACAGAAGAAAAGCTTTGCGAATATGAAACAAAGGCATGTCCTACATGCGGTTCATGTTCAGGTATGTATACAGCTAATTCAATGAATTG
>JAILEJ010000422.1 GCA_024688095.1 Butyrivibrio sp. | reverse complement strand
AGCGGTGCTATAAATGTAAATAGTGGAAGACTTACACAGGGTGAAGTTGTTGCACTTTATAACTACATGACTCAGATACTTGTTGAACTTGTAAAGCTTGCAAATCTTATTCTCAATATCACACGTTCAATAGCATGTGGTAATAGAATTCAGGATATGCTTGAAGTTAAATCTTCAATGATAAATGGAGAAAAGGCATTTGGAGAGCTTTCGGATGGTACTGCAATTGAATTTAAGAATGTTTCAATGAGATATCCAGGAGCTTCGGATGATTCGCTTCGTGACATTTCTTTTAATGTAGAAAAGGGACAGAGTATAGGTGTCATAGGTGGTACAGGTAGTGGTAAATCATCTCTTATAAATCTTATTCCTAGATTTTATGATACATTTTCAGGAGAGGTAATACTTAATGGCAGAAACATTAAGGAATATGATACTGAATCACTGCGTGAACATATAGGTATGGTTCCACAAAGAGCAGTTCTTTTCCATGGAACAATCAGAGATAATATGAAATGGGGAAAAGAAGATGTTTCAGATGAAGAGATTTATGAAGCTCTTGAAATAGCTCAGGCTGTTGATGTAGTAGATGGAAAGGAAGGAAAGCTTTCATTTCTTATATCTCAGGGCGGAAGAAATCTTTCAGGAGGACAAAAACAGCGTCTTACAATAGCGAGAGCTCTTGTAAGAAAACCTCAGATTCTTATTCTTGATGATAGTGCTTCTGCGCTTGATTTTGCAACAGACAGAAAACTAAGAAGTGCAATAAAGGATATGAAAAATGCTCCTACAACATTTATTGTTTCCCAAAGAACTTCTTCAATAAGATTCTGCGACAAAATAATTGTACTTGATGATGGTAAGCTTGTTGGACAGGGAACACACGATGAGCTTATTAAAAACTGTGAGGTTTATAAGGAAATTTATGAGTCTCAATATGGCGGCAACAGTGCTGCAGGAAAGGAGGCCGTAAATGAATAAGAGTACATTAAAAAGAGTTTTAAATTATGTTTACAGATATAAACCGTTAATTATTATTTCAATGTTGATGGCTGTTGTTTCAGCACTTCTTACTTTATATGCGCCAATTCTTGCTGGTAATGCTATTGATTATATTGTTGGGCCTTCAGAGGTTGATTTTAAAAATGTAATTAAAATCCTTACTTCAATGGCTTTAGTTATATTTATTACAGCTGTCAGTCAGTGGATAATGAATTTTGTTAACAATAAAATTACTTTTCAGGTAATAAGAGACGTAAGAAAAGATGCTTTTAGCAGATTACAGATATTACCTTTTAATTTTCTGGATACGCATCCTCAGGGAGAAATCGTAAGCAGGATAATAACAGATACTGACCAGTTTGCAGATGGTCTGTTAATGGGATTTACACAGCTTTTTACAGGTATAGTAACTATTGTTGGTACATTATGCTTTATGTTTTATCTCAATTATAAGATAGCATTTGTAGTGGTTATACTTACACCGGTATCTTTATTTGTAGCTAAATTTATTGCAACAAAATCATTTGGATTATTTAAAGAACAGTCGAATGCAAGAGCAGGGCAGACTGCACTTGTTGAAGAAATGATAGACAACCTCAGGGTAGTAAAAGCGTTCTCTCATGAGGACGAAAATATGGAAAAGTTTGATGAATTAAATGAGAAGCTTACTCAGACTTCACTGAATGCGACATTTATTTCATCTATTACAAATCCTGCTACAAGAATTGTTAATAATACCGTTTATGCATGCGTTGCATTTGCTGGAGGTATCAGCTGTATTTCTGGGAATATGACTGTTGGTGGACTTACAATATTCTTAAGTTATGCTACACAGTATACTAAGCCGTTTAATGAAATTTCCGGCGTAGTAACTGAACTTCAAAATGCACTTGCATGTGCAAAGAGTGTATTTGATCTTATAGATGAAGAAGCACAGATTTCAGATGAAAATGCACCTGCAAAAATTGAGGCAGTTAAAGGAAATATAGAAGTTAAAGATGTTGATTTTTCATATGTTGAAGATAAGCCTCTTATAACTGATCTTAATCTTAATATTAAAGCTGGTCAGAGAATTGCCATTGTAGGTCCTACAGGATGTGGTAAATCAACACTTATTGGTCTTTTGATGCGTTTTTATGATGTAAAAAAAGGTGCAATTCTAGTTGAAGGCGCTGATATCCGAGATGTAACACGTAAGAACCTTAGAAGTAATTTTGGTATGGTTCTTCAGGAGACATGGCTTAGAAGCGGTACAATAAGAGACAATATTACTCTTGGAAGAGAAGGATACACTGATGAGCAGATAATTGCAGCTGCAAAGTCTACAAAAGCTCATGATTTTATTAAAAAGCTTCCAGAAAAATATGATACTGTAATAAGCGAAGATGGTGGAAATCTTTCTCAAGGACAAAAACAGCTACTTTGTATTACAAGGATTATGCTGGATGTACCACCAATGCTGATTCTTGATGAAGCTACATCTTCAATTGATACCAGAACAGAAATGAAGATTCAGAAAGCGTTTGATGCCATGATGAAGGGAAGGACAAGCTTCATTGTTGCACACAGGCTTTCAACTGTCAGAGAAGCAGATGTGATTCTTGTAATGAAAGATGGACATATTATTGAACAGGGAAGCCATGATGAGCTTCTTGAGAAAAAAGGCTTCTATCATGAACTTTATAATTCACAGTTTGCTATATAAATAAATTTTATAACACTTTCTGATTGCGATTTGTTTCTTCATGTTATATATTTTAGTTTACAATTCACTAAAATTAGATTAAGTTAGGATTTTAAATAATGTTAAGTAAGACAATAGAAGAGATGATTGCTGATACATCAGATAAAGTTGTTATAGATGTAAGAGAGCCTAAAGATTTTAATAAAGAAACATATCCGGGGGCAATCAACATATTTTTTTCGGACCTTTTATCCAGAAAAGGTGAACTTCCAAAGGATAAAAATATTTATCTTATGTGGTATGGCGGAAAAAATGTAGAAAAAATATGTGAGGAATTGCAGCTTCTTGGATATAGTGTTTATAGTATTGAAGGCGGATATTACAGTTATCTTAGACTTAAGATAGAAAGTGTTATAGAAGACGATGAGGAAGCTGAGAAGCGCTGCAAAGATATTGAAAGAAGCATAATTAAAAAATTTAGAAAAGAAATCTGGTGTAAATTTACAAAAGCCATAAATGAATATGAGCTTATTAAAGATGGGGATAAGATTGCTGTATGTATATCCGGCGGAAAAGACTCTATGATTATGGCAAAGCTTTTTCAGGAACTTGCAAGACATGGAAAACATAATTTTGAAGTTGTTTTTCTTGTTATGAATCCAGGGTATAATTCCATAAATTATACGACAATTCTGAATAATGCCAGGCTTTTAAAACTTCCTATTACAGTTTTTGATTCAGATATTTTTGATGTTGTAGCTGATGTTGATGGTTCTCCATGCTATCTTTGTGCTAGAATGAGAAGAGGCGCTTTATATAACAAAGCCAAAGAATTGGGGTGCAACAAAATTGCTTTAGGACATCACTTTGATGATGTTATAGAAACAATAATGATGGGCATGCTTTATGGTGCTCAGATGCAGACTATGATGCCTAAGCTCCACAGTACAAATTTTGAGGGAATGGAATTAATTAGACCTTTATATCTTATTAGAGAAGAGGATATAATAAAATGGTCAACATATAATGGACTTACATTTATACAGTGTGCCTGTAGATTTACAGAGAATGTAACCAGTTCTAAGGGCGAGGAAAATAATTCCAAAAGAGCTGAGATTAAGCAGCTTATTAAGGAATTAAGTGAAAAAAGTCCATATATAGAAATGAATATCTTTAGAAGTGTCGAAAACGTAAACCTTAATACAGTAATCGCATATAAGGATAATAATGGTGAAAAGCATCATTTCCTTGATGATTACGATAATTTAAAGGGAGAATAATATGGAAGAAAATAACAGACCTGTATTTGTAATCGGCCACAAAAATCCTGATACTGATTCAGTTTGTGCGGCTATTGCTTATTCAAATCTAAAAAACATTATTACTGATAAAAAATATGAGCCGAGAAGAGCAGGCCATCTTAATGAAGAAACACAATTTGTATTAAAAAGATTTGGGGTTGAACCTCCAAAATATCTTAAGGATGTCAGAACTCAGGTTAAGGATATGGAAATCAGAAAACTTAACGG
>JAILEJ010000402.1 GCA_024688095.1 Butyrivibrio sp. | reverse complement strand
CAAGCATCACCTGTTGTCCGCGTATCGTATATACACAATTTCTAATAGACTCAACTGTGAGTAAGTCTGTTGTATTTTTCATAAACACTATATTCCTTTGCATTTTCTTTTTTGAAGTCACAAATTGTGACTTCATGTATTCTATATTCAAACAAAGATGTTTTTTGTGGTCGAAAAACGACCGCAAACCACTGGTCCAAATTTTTAATCGAATAATTTTAACTACATATCCTCAAGGCTCTCTATCTTTTTCAGCGCTTCCATATAAGCCATAAGACGCTTCTGCTGTTCTCCTTTAAGATTGTGATAATCCTCAATCATCTGAACATCACCCGGAGTGAATTTACTCTCCGGACTTGCTGCAGCAATTTCCTCTTCATCCTCAATTCCTTTACCGGTAAGAAGTTGCTCCGGGGTAATTTGCAAAACATTACAGATGTCCATTATCTTTTCTACAGTAGGATTAGTCTTTCTCTTTTTCCATTCGCTTATGGTACTGGTAGAGATCCCAACTTGCTTTGCAAACTCCGCCTGCGTCATGTTCCGTTCTTTTAAAACTTTTATAATTCTTTCACTAATTATCATGAGTGATACCTCGTCGACAAATTCACTTATATAATATTCATATTAGTGAATTTATAGTATCACATCTTATACTGATCTTCAATCCATTACTTCGTTTTTGGGTGATGAAAAGTAGGATTTTTTTTACTTCATTCAGATTTTTCTACGAAAACGGATTTCATTATTTATAGCAAACATACATTCTGTTATGATTGAGATGTAGTAATCTTGAAAATAACATGGGCGAAATAAAGCTTTGAAGTGTAAATTATCAATTTTCTTTCAGACATGGAAATCTATGTTGATAATCTTGCCGGAATGCAATTTCGAAACATCAACAAAATGATTGAACAGACAAGGGTTCGTCTTCAAAGTAAAGGCATTTCCGATGAAGACCATTACATGAAAACTTTAGAGGCGGCGACTATATCTGAAGACAACTACTTCAATAATCTTCTCGGAAATGACGTAGTAAAAATAGCGAAAGCTATAAGGGATGCACATGCAAAGGATGCAGAAACCGGAGATACTACAACTCCCGTTGACGATATCCTTGACTCATTTGAAGAACTAAAGACTGCCGACAATGCAACGCAGGCTCAGATGGTTATGTATAGCAAACTCTTCAAAATCAATTTTACCAAAATGGATCCATACGAGTTCAAAACCTTCACTGACATTTTGCAACGGTACTCAGACCTATGCAAACCTGTGAGGGGAAGTGGTCGAGGTAAAAAGAAAAAATAGTTCGAGAGGCGGAGTTGAACAGATTATTTTTGATTCTCCAATATTCTTTGTAATAGCTTTGGTAATCACAAATTGAAAATATCACTGTCCGATAAGTTTCAGAAACCTCTTATCATTCATCTGCTCATTTGTAACATACTCCCCATCATGAAATAAGGCATAGTTCGTCACAGGAGTCGGAGCATTCTGCGCTTCTTCCCTGTTCTCGATATGAATAGCACGGAATGGAATGTTATTTTCTTTAGCAGTCTGTTCCAGAACTGGAACATACTTTGCATTGAATGGGCACTGATTCGTGTAGTACAAAACATAGCCCTTCTCATCTATATGTGGATGCCTTGCACATTCCTTAAATCTCGGAGCCTCTGTCCCCTTATCAAACGGAAAATACCATAGCTGAATACCATTATCTGTCTCATCAGAAACAGAGAAACCCTTGTACTTCAGAAACTTCGGATCAGCAAGAAATGGCTTTTTCTTCTCGGCACACAGAATACAAAGTCCTTTCTTCCCCTTTCCCTTGCTATCCTCTATGCAGGCATTAAGCAGATCCGTCGAATACCCATGCCCTTTGAAAGATCCCGACACCCACAGGCAGTCAATATACATATATCCCTCTGCCTCAATCGGAATCCATGCATATTCTGCAGGGATATATTCAATGAAGCACTTACCACGCTCGGCACTTTTAAGAAAGACAAGTCCTTCATCAAATCTGTCCGCCAGCCAGGATTTCTTTGAAGATACCTGTACATCCTTATCATTAGAAATGGCGCAGCAAATGTGTTCCTTTTCCAAATTATCCTTTGTAACTTGAATATACTCCATTAGATCAACCTCCAACTCTTGTTATAGTAACATGACCTCTTGCCTTTTTTCCTTCAACAGTCAATGTGTATATACCTTCCTGC
>JAILEJ010000374.1 GCA_024688095.1 Butyrivibrio sp. | reverse complement strand
TTTATGATGATTATGAAAACGCTTTGGATGAAGGGGTAAATTTCTATGATGAGCCCGAACCATCTACATATGATAATGATCATCCAGGGTGTGAGACTGATTATGAGAGCTATAATGCAGATTATGATACATGGACGGATGCAAAGCCGGAATGGACTGATTATGCTCCTGATATTGAGGATTACTATGATGACGATGGGAATCTTGATTCAGATTCGTATGATGCTGATTATGATGCTGCAAAAACTTTATACGATTCTGATCACAGTACATGGGAAAGTATCGAGCCAGTAATTGATGATTATAAATACTGTCCAGGACATAGTGCCCTTTCCTGTTCTTACGGATACAGGGATATAAATATATATGTAACTGTTATAACAAAGGAAGATATATATAAAGCATTTGATAATGGGATGATGCTTACATATAAGGTTCCAGACAACTATGAAGAGGGAACCTTTGAAACAAAGAAAGTACATCTTGATATTGATGAAAACAGCTTTAATCCAGAGTATACAAAGGTTTTCTTTGATGAAGGAGGATTTAGTGAGGATAGTAACATAGAATGGTGCGAGAACCTTTATGATCAGGATTTTTATGATCTGTATGGAATTGATGCTTATACAGATTCCGTGTCTCTGCCATCCGGAAAAGGTGCTATGTCAAAGGCACAGATAGATGAGATTTTAGAAACAATAGATTATGATGATCTATCAGTAGCCAGAAAAGAGTTTGTATCCTTTGCTCTTTCATATGTTGGAAAGATAAGCTATTACTGGGGAGGAAAACCGGTTGGCCCTGGATGGGATATAAATAATTTTGGATCATTTATAAAAGCCGATTATATGGGAAGAACCAGTAAAGGGCTTGACTGCTCGGGCTTTGTATCATGGTGCTATTGGTCTGTTATAACACCGGATTTTAAAAAGTGTCCCACAGGAACAAGCACAGCAAATTTCACTTCTTCTCTTGGACTTAGTCAGATAAGCGCAGACAGATTAAAACCAGGAGATATTGGTCTTCAGAACGTTCCTGGAAGCAAATCCAACCATATAGGTATATTTGCAGGTTATGATGAAAGCGGAAGAGCAAAGTGGGTACACTGCAGCGGAGCTCCTACAAACAATGTTGTTTGCAATACAACAAACGGATTTAGATTATACTACTCTCTTTTTAATGATTAAAAAAATTTTTTTCAGAAAGTGATAGATTTTTGAAAGTTAAACCAATTATATTATGAAAGGTAAAATTTAAAGATAAGTGAAAGACCTTTAAAAGTTGATTTATATATGAGAAAAATTTTAAAATAAGTGAGAGGTTTTAAAAAGTAAAACTCTATATATATATGAAGGGTAAAAATAAATAATAAAGAAGCGTGTATTTACAAAAAACGTAAATATGCGCTTTTTTATATAAAAAAATTAAAAAAGAGAGGTATGAAAGATGTTTGTAGGAAGCTTATATTTAGAAAGAGATTTTATCCGTAAGGGAGAGAAATATTTAAATTCACCAATTGATGAGCAATATAGATATAGAAACGGACTGGCAAAGCTTGAGGACTTAAAAGAAGAAGGATTTTTAGATTATAAGATTGAAGATCCATGGGATTACTCATCTGCACATGCTGTAAGTGTATGTATGAATAAAGAAAGAGAAGATTATGATGAGGAGGGTAGTTATGGATTTTGCGAAGACACAGGCCTTATGGATTTATTTGATGTTCAGCTTGTTGATATCGATAGCGATGAATTTCAGCTATTAATATATCCTGATGATGATGTAATCCTTGATATTTAAAATGTAGATTTGTCCTGTAACCAAATGGTTACAGTTTTTTATTGTAAAAATGTCATTAAGGGTTCTGACTTCCTATAAAAGTCCATATTACTGTGTAGAACTATTATGAAAGAAGGACCTATAAAAATATGAATAAAAAGCTGATTTTTTTAATTTCAGTAATGCTGTGTCTGGTAATACCTGCAAATTCTGTAAAGGTGAGAGCTTCTGAAACGGGGACTGTACTTGATATGGAAGAAGAAAACGTAACAGAAAGTGGGATAGCAAATCCTGATGAAAAGTCTTTAACCTGTGAAACACTAGAAGATGATGAAAAGGACTTATTAGAGGAGAAAATTAAGAAAGATGATATTTTATCTGAAGGCGATGGGCTTGATATCATCCAATCCATAAATACTAAAAAAACTAAAGAAACACCCTGCCAGCTAAATTATAAGGCGGATCTTCCTGAGAAGTTTTCATTAACCGTGTATGTTCAGGTGATGAATCTTGAGGATGGAAGCATATATGAACTTAATCTTTATCCTGATAACGGATACTCAGATACCTGCTTTTTAAAAGAAGGAAGCTACAGAGTTTCTGAAATTGATGTATGGGATGATACAACAGGTCTTTATGAGTTTTCATATCCTGAAGATGACATTATTTTTGAAAATGAAAATAGCCTGGATCTTATTACAGGGCTTACAAATGAGAATGAAGTTAACAATTCGATAGATAAAAAGTTGGGTTTTGATGATTCTACTGAAGTTGACAGCTCTGAATATCTTGCAGAAACAGATTTTGAAGTTATATATGAGCCTTTTGATTCTTATAGAAATACCAAAGAGGGAAGCATAGGTATTACAGGAAGTCAGGAAAAAGAATACGACATCATTATAGAAGTAATAAAAGAGGGCGTACTTGGTACGGCAAAAATAAAATATTCAATGAATAATGGAAAAACCTATGAGGAAAAAGAGATTCCCTTAAGGGGAAAAATTGATCTTTTTTATACTGATGAAGAAGGAAACAGCATTTTTTCAGGCCTTACAGCAGATTTTGCCTGTGATCAGAGAGGCATATATTCAAAGTTTTATGAAAAAGACAGATACAGAATATATATAGAAAATCCATATACCTATGTTAGTATCACGGAAAATGAATCAAAGACAGTAAAGATAGGCCTTTATACAAAAGATAAAGCTAAGCATGCTGCAGATATACTTTCAAAAAAGGACCTTAATCTATGGATAAAGGTTTTAAAAGAAGGAGAAGCCGGCAAAGCTGTAATACAGATATCAAAAGATGGCGGAAATACCTATGGGGATGAAATGTATATTCCTGAAAGTAATGAATACGAAATTGAAGATACGGGGCTTTTATTAAGATTCAAGGAAAATGAAGTGTTTAAAGAGGGCGATATATACAGGATTGAAGCCCAGAAAAAAAGCCACCAAAAAGGAATAATGGGTGCTGTAATGGTTGTCATCATCTTAATTGTCATTTGGCTTTTTATTTCCACCTTTATGAAAAACAAGATACCGGATGAGAATAATTACAAACTGTCCGTATACAAACCTTTTAATGAAAAAACAGGGAGGATATAAAAGACGTAAATGCAATATTCTAAAGTAGAAGATATAAAAAACTATACGGATACAAAGGAAAATATAAAAAAATACAGCCATGCCATATGGAAGCTTCCCTGGAAAGCACTTGAGTATGGAGTTTTTGCTGATTTTTTCGAAGTAGCGACAAAAGTAGATACAAGAGTATGTTTTACGGTTTTTCCGGAAAAAGAAGATCTCCAGGAACTAAAAAGTAGACCTTCTATGATTGAAGAAATGCTGCAAAGAGAAAAAGAACTTCTTAAAGATCATATAAATGGAAGATATCAGATAAAGACGCTTAAAGAAATAAATGATGATACATACTTTTTAACTTATAACGACCTTTCAAGAGCAGTATACGATATGGCCATTATGAAAAGGTGTTTTTATAAATATGGATATGAGATACCAAAGATTGTAAGCAGAAAAACCATAAAGGACCTTTATACCTGCGAAAATAAAAGCCAGGATAAAACACTGTCTACAATGGTAAGACTTGCCTATAAAGAAGCTCTGGAAAAGACAGTAGATGAAAGCTATCAGTTTTATCAAAAGTACGCTAAAGCCTGATATATCCTGGCAAGCGGCTTTACAATAATAGGATTAAAAAGAATATATGAAAAAATGAATAAGCTTTCGATTTACTAATAGAATAGTAGATTAATCCATTAATAGATTAATCTATTAGGACATTAGTATATTAATCCATTGTAAGCTCGGAAATATAAATTCTTTGAGCTACTCAAAGCTATATAAAAATAGCTTTGCAAAATAGCAGTAAAAATGACTGAAAAAGGCTTTAAATAAGCCTGATCAGCATTTTTATTATAAATAGATACGAAAAACAAGAAAAAGGATCAGGAAAGGTCCGGGAAAAGCTCATAAATCTAAATGAAAGAAGGAAATGAAAAAGAAAAAATATAAAAGACTAAAAGAAAAAATAAAGCTCTTTCTTATATACATAAGCCTCATAATGATGTGTAGTCTTGCGGTCACAAAACTTACTACAAATAAGGCAACAGTATTCGGGCTTAGAATACTCTATATCCCCACAGACAGCATGAGCCCTGAAATAAAAAAGAACAGTTTTGTTATCGCAGTACCTGTAAAACCTGAGGATGTAAAAGAAGGAGACATAATAACATATATAAAAACATATAAAAGAAAAGACGATACCACACCCCATGATAATAAAAATAAACCTGAAAGGAGCACGAACAAAGAAGAAAATAAAACTAAAGATAATACAATTAATAGTATAGAAGACACCAGTAATAAAGATGATAAAGAAAGTACAACCCCTGATACCAGGATAAGCCCACTTGATAAGATAAATGTAAGATGTGTACACAGAGTAATAAAAATTGAAAAAGATGCACAAAATACCGTTAAATATACATTTAAGGGAGACAATCTTAAAAATGAAGACCCTCCCGTATATGAAGACCAGATAGAATTTCGCATCCTGTTCCATAATTAGGCAAGATATAAAGGCATAAAGAGAAAAGAACAGAACTTCAAAAAGATAAAGGAAATGGAAAATATGCATTTTTATTTTCCATTTTTATACTTATTTATACTGCAATAAAAATACTAACGCTTTAATATTTCTATATCTGGCACACACCTGACATATCATCATATGGCAAAAATATAAGAAATGATAATGATGAAAACCATATATATTAAAATGCTAAAATGTAAGAATGAAATATGTCTCTAAATAGGGATACATAATTAAAGCAATACATATTACAGAATGTAAATGCAGGTAAAGAGATGCGTATACATATACGTTTATATTTCTTTTTTTCGCCTGACTACCATTTATAAAGACATATGTGCGCTGTCAAGGACCTGCCGCCTTAGCGGTGCTCTGCATCCTTGACAGGGTATATATGTCTTTATATTCTGCGTATGGCGAAAAAAGATCATAAAAAAATGCCTGAAATCATTGCCATCTCTAGTTTTAAATATATATATATTAAAGGGATGAATAGAAATGATGAAAATATCATGAAATAAATTTTCATTAATTTCATAAATGCATGAAACTATATAACATAAAAAATAATACAAAAAAACATAAAAAATATATTGACAAATATTTATCATTACAATATACTAGCACGAGTGAGCTAAAATGAAATCTTGTTTTAAGTATTTACAAGTCTTTTTTTAAGACAAACCGGCATTGCCGGCTGGGGTTAAAAATTCTCGAAAGAGAAGAGGAGACAGATAAATTTCTTTTATCTAGTGGTATCGGATTAGACCATATTCTGGTCAAAAAATCCACTATCATATTTAAATATATGATAATCAATAAAGATTTATTTCTTTAAAGAAGTATATCCATTGCATGTTTTATAAAACATGTAAACGGCTGCTTGGATATACATCAGACAATTCACCTAAGTTTTAGGAATTAAACAGATAAAAAAAGGCACTTATTCTAAAGCTATGTCAAAAAGAAGAGTGTATATATTAAGCTCGCCTTTTTTTAGGGGAAATACTTTTACTTAAACAGATGAATTCACAATGTAACTTTAAACCTGCCATACGGCAAACTTGTTTTCTTGAAAAAATATAGAAAGGGAAGAAATGACTAATGAAGCACTTATAGGAAACCTGGCTAAAAAGTGTAATGGCATAATAGCACACTCTTTACTTGAAAAGCTTAACGCTGATGTTTCCTACATAGAACGACTTCAAAATGAGGGGATAATTAAAGAAATCGATCACACAGATCCATTCAGTCACAGATATGATGAGAATAACTGCAGAACAGATATAGATGCATATCTTATACTTGTGATTCAGGATGATAATTCAAGGGATATCGATGTAGAAAAGGCAATTGTAGCACTAAGAGACAAATATGAGCCAATGCTTGCAAGAATATGTGAGCAGGAAGCAATGACAAGACCAAACACAAGTGATAACAGTGCGGCCTTTATATATGCCGAAACCTCACTTTTAAATATCCACACAATGGCAAAGAAATTTGACATATATTCCGGAAACAATTTTTCATCCTATATAAACAAGTTTTATGGGCACAATATCAGAGAGGTATACAGAAAGGAAGTGGACCCTCTTGGTCTTGCAGGTAGAAAGTACCTGAACCGATTTCACAGCGTTGCAAGAAGAAAGGGCTATGTAGCTGATGAAAATGGAAATTATCTTGGAACAATGGCAAAGGAAGATGTAATACAGATACTTTGTAATGAAATGAAAGATATGAATATCCAGGACGGAGAGTATGGATATGAAAAGATAATGTCACTTGAAGGATACAGTCTTACATCACTTGACGCAGAAGAATATGAACAGGCTGTTGAAGATTCTTTTATAAGTGATCCTTATGAAAGTGACGGAGAATCCTTTTCAGAGATCGTTGACGGACTTGGGGATCTTATAAATGAGATGAAGCTGAATATGTCTTCACAGACAGCACTGTATACGCTTCTTACCTATGCAGATACAGATGATAAGCCGGATAACAAGAGATATAAGGAAACAGCAAGGTTTGTTTCCCAAAAGACCGGAGAAGAAATGAGTTCAAGACAGGTTATAAGGCTTCTTAGAAAGGTACAGGAAACCATCGTAAAAGAAAGGCTCACATATGATGCATGCGCTGACCTTCTAAGTGGAATAAAGGAATCCATGGATAGCATAGGAAGAATAAAAGAAGAAATGCGTCATACTGCATAATCGATTTCATTGTTTAGAGAGAGGAATTTAGATGATACACTTTGACAATACTTATAGAAATAGGGACAGGCT
>JAILEJ010000280.1 GCA_024688095.1 Butyrivibrio sp. | reverse complement strand
CTGGGCGAGGAGGCAAGATATTGAGACTGAAAAAAATTAATGCAGCACTCGGATTACTGTCCATTGTATTCATGCTTTTGCATATTGGTTACACTGTCTTTTCTTATATAACCTTTTTCTATAATCCTTTGCTTAAAATGTTATTTGCTGTTCCGTTTATGGTGCTGGTTTGTTTGCATGCGGTATGTGGCATGCTCACTGTATTTATGCAGACAGATGGCTCAAGAATGGATTTATATCCAAAGCTTAACCTGAAAACAATTTTCCAAAGAATGTCAGCTGCTTTGATTTTTCCGCTTCTGATTTTACATATTAATACATTTTCGCTTTTGCAGGCTTGTGCAGAGCGGGGACTGACTTTTTTTATTATTCTCCTGTTTATCTCTGAAATACTTTTCTTTGCAACTGTACTAATGCATGTATCAATTTCCCTGACCAAAGGTCTTATCACATTGGGAATACTCACTTCCGTGGAAATACAGAAAAAACTGGACAGGATCATATATATTGTCTGTGCGTTGATCTATGTTGTTGCTGTCTGCTCCGTATTGAAGACACAGATTGTTATGTTTTTAAACTGATGTGGTGAAAATATGAAAGAAGCGATAGTTATAGGTGGAGGAATCTCAGGAATATGTTGTGCTGTAAAGCTTGCCGAAGCAGGAGTAATGGTGAAGATAATTGCACCCTATCCTTCAGAACGCTCGCAGTCTGTGATGGCAGCAGGCGGGATAAACGGCGTACTTTTAAGACATGATCAGGGAGACTCAGTAGATTGTCATATTGAAGATACACTTAAGGGCGGTAGCTACCTTGCAGGTAAGGAAGCTGTAACCGGCCTATGCAGCCATGCTGAGGAAATCATACAGTACTTGGAGAAGATAGGGACTGTTTTTAGCGTTGATAATGAAGGAGCTTTGGTAAAAAGAGCTTTTGGAGGGCAATCCTTTAAGAGAACGTGCTTTTGCGGAGCATCAACAGGAAAGCAGATTGTTTCAGCTCTTGTGATGGAAGCTCGCAGATTTGAGGTGCTTGGACTAATTGAAAGGCAGTTTTTTACTTTTTTTCATTCTGCATTAATAAGAGATGGAAAATGCTATGGTGCACTGGTTTACGATGAGAAACTTGAAAAAATCAAAGCGATGTATGCGGATGCTCTTGTGATGGCAACCGGCGGTCAGAATTCTTTGTTCGGAAAGACGACAGGATCTACTCAGTGCGATGGTTACGCAGCAGGACAGCTCTTTTTACAGGGCGTCCAATTAAAAAATCTTGAATTTATACAGTATCACCCAACAACACTTGAGACGTGTCAAAAGAAAATGCTTATTTCTGAAGCTGTGCGTGGAGAGGGTGGAAGACTTTTTTATATTGAAAACGGTAAAAGAATCTATTTTATGGAAGAAAAATATGGACCAAAAGGTAATCTGATGACACGTGATGTCGTGAGCCGTGAAATAGATGAAATTGACAAGGCAGGGAAAGAAGTATTCCTTGATATAAGCTTTATTGGAGAGAAAGAAATCAGGCGCCGCATACCTGAAGTGAGTGATCTTTGTCTGAAATATCGTGGGATAGATATTAGCAGAGTGCCGATTCCTGTGGCACCTTCAGTTCATTTTTTTATGGGCGGTCTGGCTGTACATCTCAATCATGAGACTAATATCAGAAATTTGTTTGCAGTTGGGGAATGTGCATCCATTTATCATGGTGCTAACCGCTTGGGAGGAAACTCTCTTCTGGCTGCTATGCATAGTGGAATGGTAGCAGCAAAAGAAATTGCAGATAGAGATTTTGATCAGGAAAACATTGATTTTTCTGCTGAAGAAGCTAAAGAGAATATACGCCTTCAAAAGATGAAGGATACAAAAAGTCAGTTTCCGGTAATGTATATTCGTGATATGCTCGCTGATACTATGCGTCAGGATCTTGGGATCGTAAGAAATGAACAGGCTATGAAAAAAGGCTTATCAGATCTTGACTATTACTTGTCGATATGTGACCGGTTATCTTTTGACAGCAGTGTTTCTATGTATACTAATTATTCGCTGAAATCGATACTGACATTGGCAAAGGCAACACTTCTTTGCGCACTGCACAGGAACGAAAGCAGGGGGGCACATTTCCGAAGCGACTATCCGGATAGTGATGAGGCTTTTTCTTTTGCAACGATAATTTCAAATGATGGCGGGCAGGTTAACATACGTATGGATAAGGAGCACATTTATGAAATTTAAAGTATTGCGTCAGGCACAAAAAAATACAGTTCCTTACTGGGAAGGCTTTGATGTTGATGTTACTGATGACATGACAATTGCAGGAGTTTTGGATCATATCAATTATAATGATGACGTAATTGATGATACGGGTAAAAAGACAAGTCGAATCGGATGGGAGTGTTCTTGTCTGCAAGGCATGTGCGGATCATGTGCAATGGTGATCAATGGAGTGCCGGCCCTTGCCTGTGAGACAATGGTCAGAGATTTGGAGGGAAAAGAGATCACTATTCGTCCTTTACAGAAATTTCCTGTAATTCACGATCTTATTGTGGATAGAACAATCATTCATGAAAATCTGAAAAAGATAAATATGTATATTGAGGAATATAAACCTGTTCAAGAAAAAAAACTTAAAGACCGCGAAAAAGAACATGTACATCAATACGAAGCTGCGAAATGCCTAAAGTGCGGGTTGTGCCTTGAAGTATGCCCCAATTACGTGAACGGAAACAATTTTTTTGGAGCGCTTTTTGCAAATGACTGCTATTTGGTTTCTTCCAGAAATCAGTCCAAATCAAATGAAATCATTCAAAGTTATGAAGAACACTTTGGAAAGACCTGTTCCAAAGCTTTTTCCTGCATGGAAGTCTGTCCTATGCATATTCCGACATTGGCTTCCATGGCAAAAATGAACAGACAAAGCATTCATACATCCTTACTTTAGTTTCGCTCGGGAGGCGAATAAAATTCTTCCCCTGTTTTCTCTCAGTGACCTGGATGGACATAAATTCGGTAATAATTAATGCAAATATTATGCTTTTTTCATAAACAACGTCGTTCTTATACACGTTTTTCGTATAAAACATTTTACCTCATCCACCTTGATTAATCTAAGCTTTTGTCATCTGTTCTTGTTTTGGATGAGAAATATGGTAGAATGTATATTTTAGAGAATATGATAAAGAAAAAGCTCTTTGCTATCTATTAATTTCGAAAAAAATGACAAAAGAAAAGACAAGATGAGGGAAGGGCAGATACTTAAATATTGAGGATGAAAGATGAAGAATAAAAAGCTTTTAAGGCGTGTCGGCGCTTTAGTGTTAACGATTGCATTTCTTGGCAGCTCGGTGCTTCAGGACGTGGCATTGGCGGATGTAATATCATCAAATGTGATATCCGAAGATCAGGCATCGCAAAATGAAACTACGCAAGATCAGGCATCGCAAAATGAAACTACGCAAGATCAGGCAACACAAAATGAAACAACTGAAAAAAATGTCTCTGCCAATACAGTTTCAAGCAATGCAGTAAATGCAACAAGTACGGCCGGTACAGTTTCAAGCAATACAACAAATACAGCTGCCAACACAGTTTCAAACAATACAAACAATGTTGCAAATACAGTAAATACAACCAATACGGTTTCAAACAATACAGTCTCAAAAAACGCGCCTGAGAGTGTTTCTGTAAATACATCTGCGAAAGCATCAGCCGCATCAGTCTCGGAAAATACTATCTCTGTAGAATCAGTAAATAAAGTCCCGGCCGGAAAAAGATTTATCACAGTTAAGACGAAGGGCACTGAGGAGGAGGCTATTAAGGAGCTTCCCAAAACATGGACTGTGAAGCTAACAGACGGTACAGAGCGTGATGTCACAGTCACCTGGGAATGCATGGATGACTTTAATGATGATGAATATACATCCTTTGTATTTAAGGGAACCATAAATGAAGAGGGAATCTCTCCTGACATCTCTGAAGATGAAGCCAGAAAACTCATAATGGAGTTGTTCTTTGAAAGTGAGAAAAAGACAAAGTCACCGGAAGGATCTGCGATCCCCATGGTCTGGTCCATGCTCAGCCCTAATACCATTATGGGGGAGATC